>QHRC01000079.1 GCA_003219995.1 Verrucomicrobiota bacterium | reverse complement strand
CTTATTCGTTGGGTCGCGCCATCGCTTTCGATGAACCGCAGGCGGAACTGGACCGTTCTAATCAACTGCATATTCTGCATTGTGCCGCGCCGCGCAGCTGGACTTATTCGCGCGTCGGGTTGAATGGCGAGCTTATCGCCCGTTCCTCTTTCCTGGAGACCAAAACCCGACCGCGCCTTTTTCACACCACTGAAGGAACGGTCGCGGTTCGCGGCGGAATGCTGGAGACGCCGGCGGCTCAATCGGCACGAGACTCGCTTCCGAAGTTGTCGGAGCGTCCGCCGGAGATGCCGAAGGACGACTAGCATGCTGCACCGTTTTTACCATCTCAGTTTTGTCATCAATTGGTTGTCGGTTGCCGGATTGGCATGCGCGCTCGCCTCTCCCCGCCCGAGCTCCGCGGCACAATCGAAAAGTCGAGAAGCGAGTGCACAAACCAGTCGCCCCTCTACGCTTGTCGTGATTGATGCCGGCCACGGCGGTTTTGATCGTGGCGGGATCCCCCGGCAGCGCATCGCGGAAAAAGACATGACGCTCGACGTCGCGCTTCGCCTAAGAAAGAAAATACTGGCGGCCGGGTATCGCGTGGTCATGACGCGCGACAGCGACGTCTTCGTCCCTCTGCGGGAGCGCGCCGCGATCGCCAACTCCAACCGCAACGCGATCTTCATCTGCATTCATTTCAATTCCGCTACCCGCACCGACGCCAACGGAGTCGAGACCTATTACTACCGCCGCGATGCCATGGCTCTCGCCGCCAACATCCATCGAAATGTCATCGCCGGCGCGCCTTCGGAGAATCGCGGCATTCGCCGTCGCGGTTATTATGTCTTGCGCAAAACGACCAACCCAGGAGTCCTGGTGGAATGCGGATTTCTGACCAACCCCGGCGAAGGCCAGCTCGCCCTGACCTCCAACTATCGAGACAAATTAGCCGAGGAAATTACCCGCGGAATTTTGGGCAAACCTGCCCTGGTCTCGCGCGCGCCGGCGTCACACTACTACCCTCCGGCCACGGAAGCGGAAGCTCAGCCGTTCAATAGCTATGCCGGCACCGATTTCATCAAAGCACCACCGGAGCGCTCCACTGCGCGGCATCGGAAAGGATCGAAAGGCGCACAGAGCAGGAAATCCTCGCATCGTAGGACCGCTCAGAAAACGAAAAGCAGCGGCAGCGCAACGGCAAAGAAGGCGATGCCAGAAAACGTGGAGAACTGATTGGACTCGCCGATTTTAGATTCGGCGCAGATGAGAGTCGCGGAAGAAGCTGCCTTCGCGCGCGGGATCGAAGTCGAAACATTAATGGATGAAGCCGGCGCGGGCGTTGCGCGAGCAGTCCGTAAGTTTTTTCCTCATCCCGGGACGTGCTCCGTTTACGCCGGAAAGGGCCACAATGGCGGAGACGCGCTCGTCGCCGCGGAGCATCTGAAGCGCGCCGGATGGAAGATCGACATCCACCTCGCCTTCCCTGAAAACGAATGCGGCGAACTGACGCGCAAAAAACTGCAAGCTTTAGGCGATCTTCGGAGGGACGAGCTTCCGCTCGTCCCTGGACGTGCAGAAGCACGTCCCTCCAAAATCGTTGTGCTCGACGGCCTGCTCGGTCTCGGGGCCAAACATCTTTTGCGCGAACCAATTCGCAGCGCCGCGCGCGAAATCAATCAACTACGTCTCGCGCACAACGCTTTTGTTTTGGCTGTCGATCTTCCTACCGGTCTAGACGCCGATTCCGGCGAAATCGATCCCGAGGACTGCGTTATTGCCGACTTCACGATCACAATCGGTTTTGCCAAGCACGGCCTGATTGTCGATCCCGCGCTCGACTTCGTTGGCCGAATCGAAATTGTTCCCCTTGCCGATCTTGTCCCAAACGTAACGGCGCCAAAAGAGCTTGCCGGGGCCGCGCATTCCCTTAAGCCGCTCTTGCCACGGCGAAAATTCAGCGCCTACAAAAACCAATTCGGCCGCATCGGCATTGTGGCCGGTTCAAAGGGATTTGTCGGCGCTGCGCTCATGACCACGAGCGGCGCGCTGCGCGCGGGCGCGGGGCTGGTGGAGGTTTTTGTCCCGGAGGAAATTTATCCGATCGTTGCCTCGGCCGCGCCTGTGGAAGCGATGGTCAAGCCGGTTCGCTCCTATCGCAAATTGTTCGAAGAAAAGATCGACTGCTGGGCGCTCGGGCCTGGTTTGGGAAAATCGCACGCGACGGAGATCCTGGAACTAATCAAAGGCGCCGAACAACCGATGGTGGTCGACGCCGATGGATTGAACATCCTCGCGGACAGGATCGACTCCCTGGGACATTGTCGCGGTCCGCGATTGCTCACTCCGCATCCTGGCGAAATGGAACGATTGTTTGAAGTCGGAAAAATGTCGCGCGCGGGAGCAGCCAGAAATTTCTGCGAACGGTTTCCAGTAACGCTTTTATTCAAAGGCAGCCGCACCATCGTGGCTGAGCGTGACCGGCCGCTCAGTTTTAATACAACTGGAAATCCTGGAATGGCGAGCGGTGGAATGGGCGATATCTTGACAGGGGTCTGCGCCGGATTACTCGGACAAGGCTTATCGCTTTACGACGCCGCGCGACTCGGCGCCTGGGTTTGCGGGCGCGCGGCAGAGATGTCGATCTTTAATAGACACGCGAGCGAGCAATCATTGCTTGCAACCGATGCCCTCGAGCGTCTTGGCGATGCATTTAAGGAAATTCAAATTCCTCTGGTTTAGGAATCAATGAATAGCCAAACGCAAAGCACAGAGTTGGTCGGGCCGCAACGAGAGACTTTCTTGAGACGCTTGAAGAAGACGCTCGGCCCCGTCGCCGTGGTCGGCGTGGTAATCGCGAAGTTTTTCGCCAAGCTCAAGTTCTTCATTCTTCCGGCGCTCAAATTTCTGCCAATTCTCCTCAAATCGGGCGGGACGATGCTGTTGATGATTTGGATCTACACCGCGATGTGGGGCTGGAAATTCGCCGTTGGCTTCGTCCTGCTTTTGTTCGTGCACGAATGCGGCCATTTGATCGTCGCGAAAAAATTCGGTCTTAAAGTTGGCGCACCCGTTTTCATCCCCTTCATGGGCGCGTTCATTGCACTGAAGGAAGCGCCGCGCAATGCCTGGATGGAAGCGTGCGTCGGAATCGGTGGGCCGATGCTTGGAACGCTCGGCGCACTCGCCTGCAATTCCTTGGGCGAAATATTTGACGCGCCGGTTTTCATCGCTCTCGCCTGGTTCGGTTATTTTCTAAATCTGTTCAACCTGACGCCGGTCGGCATGCTCGACGGCGGACGCATCGTGACGGCGTTGTCACGCTGGCTTTGGCTGCCCGGGCTCGCGGTCCTTCTCTGGTTCGGATGGAAATTTCCGAACTTTGTCGTGTGGCTGATCGTGTTGTTGTCTCTCCCGCGCATCTATTCGCTTTTCCGCAGACGGACTGAAGAAGAACAGCGCTATTATGAAGTCGCCCCGACGCAGCGTTGGACGATGTCGATCTTATATTTCGGCCTGATCATCGCGCTAATATCCGCGATGCATCTCGCGCAGAACGATCTGAACACACGCGGGGTGCGCGCCCACGGCAAAGGCCGCGATGTAATCGTGCAGTGATTGAGCTTCGATTCGGCGAAGAAATTCCGATCTCATTGTTTCTCGGCAAGGATGTTTTGGAATCGCGGATCGCCACGCAAAGGATCCCATTCCCACCGGAATTTCAAATCGCTGAGCGTTATGCTGTAATCAACGCTGTCCACTGCCCCCGGCGTTTTCAATAAGCGCTCAATTAATGACAGCGCGAGATCTTTTTCGCCGACGCGTGCATAAATCAACGCGAGATAGCAATTCATGATCGCACCGTCGAACGCATCTTTCGACTCGGGCTTGAGCTCAACGGCGCGTTGTCCCTCGCGAATCGCATCATCTTTTCGTCCCATAAAGGCATAGAGCCAGCCAAGATTGGCGTGTCGGTCCGCGCTTAACGGCGCTTCCTTGACCAAAGCCTCGAAACTTGGCCGTGCCTTTTCGAACGCTTTCTGAGCATTTTCATTGTCGCCTTGAGCCAGATAAACGCAGCCTTCCAGGAAAGTCTTTGGCGTGGTTCCGGAGTTGGTATAGGAAATTTCATTCAGCGACGCCGCTTCCAGTGTCCGTTTTGCCGCGGCATAATCGCGCTCAATCAGTGCCACGTCCCATCGACAACTCGTGATAACGCCGTCTGGGTCGACTCCGGATGGAACCTGATCCAGCATCGACTTCAACAGACGGGCATCGCCTTTCCACCAGAAATCGACGTAACCGCTTTGGATCTTCGCCACCAGTGAAGCCGGAGCCATCGCCCGCATCTTCTCTGCCCAGGCGGCCGCATCCGCCCAACGACGCAAGGCCGTGTTGGTAAAGACCAGGTTGCGGACAATATTTGGATTTTGCGGGTCGATTTTTTGGCTCCGTTCGAATGCTTCGAGTGCTTCTTGCCAATGTCCCTGCCGTCGTTTGATCGACGCGATCAGGCCCCCGACATCCGCATTGTTTGGCGATAAACGTAATGCCGTGTCGAATTCCTGCAGCGCGCGGTCATAGGCCTCGTCAATCCAATAGATACACTGCCCGAGGGCAAGATGTGCTTCCGCCAGATTGGGTTGCAGCCGCAAGGCAGTGTCGGCTTCGCTCCGCGCTTTCGTCTTCCATGTGTCGGTTGGCTCATAAAAGTGAAAAACCTGCGCGCAAGTCGACGCCAGCCGGGCGTGGGCCAGCGCGAAATTTGGATCCAGCGTGATGGCTTCCAGATACAATCGCTCCGCCATTTTATAATCCGCGAGCAAAGTATCAGGATTGCGTTCGATCTGATTGGCGCGCAGATAGACGACGTAAGCGTCCGCATTCGCCGTTGGCTTTTTCTTGACCTGCGCCTTTTCTTCCCGACTTAAACTGACGCGAAGCGCGTCCGCGATTTCACCTGCCAATTCTCCTTGTAGGCCAAGCGCATCGTCGAGAGTGCGGTCGTAACGATTCGCCCAGATATGCCGATCATGTTCCGCGTCGATCAACTGCACATTCACCACAACCCGATTGCCTTCGCGACGGACGCTGCCTTCGAGCACATTTGCAACTCCAAGCGCTTTGCTGATCGCGCGCAGATTACGTGAGCTCGAAGCCCGAAAGCCCATTACGCTGCTTCGGCTGATTACGCGCAGGCCTCGAATTTGGGCCAGACTGGTGAGGATATCGTCCTGAATACCATCAGCGAAAAAGGCGTTCTCTTTTTCGGCGCTAAAATTTTCAAATGGCAGAACCGCAATACCTTTCTCGACCGCCTGAAAAATCGGCCCTCCCAGGCGGGAGAAAACCCAAAAACCAATGAGTAGAATTGCAACCACCAGCGTCGCAGCCGCGATCAACGCATTCTTGCGACGTACCATGGGCGGAGGGCGAGAAGCCGCGGCGGACGCGGCCCGTTCTTCCTCCGCTTTCTTGATTTTCTCCGGTATCTCGGGATTTCCCAACTCATCCGTATACAGGTTTACGACGGAAATATTTACGCCGTGTTTCACGGAGCACTCGCCCAATTCGTGGAGATGCGGTTGCCATTGCCGGGACTGTGCCAAGTCTTCGGCCACCCGCTTTGAAAGAAGAATATGGCCGCCATCGGCGCAATCCATCACGCGTTGCGCGATGTTAATTCCAGCTCCAGCAATGTTTGTCCGATCATTGACATCTCTAACTTGGTTGACGGGACCACTGTGAACACCCATGCGCAGCTGGATGCGCGGTTGATTTCTTAACGCTTTGCTGATCTCCAACGCGCATTTAACTGGTGCTTCCAGGCTATTGAAGAAAACGAGCGCCATCCCATCGCCAACGGGAAGCCGGAGAAGCTTGCCGATCGCTTCCGCACTGCGAACCTGCTCGGTGTTGCGGACGATTTCACCGATTAACTGCTGAAGCTCACGCTGCTCGTCGAGAAGCAACTTTGAGTAACCGACCACATCCATGAACAAGACATGCCCGATCTCCAAATGAACACTCGGTTCGGAATCAGCGGACATATCGCTTCAGCTTGGCGAAGAATTTTCTTGGCTCCATTTCCAGTTCATCCGCAGATTATCATACGGGAACAGGGGTTGCTATTCTGACAGCCGCTTTCGGCGAAAGATCGACAATGCTAGATTGATGGATGCCGTTTCAGCTTGAGTCGAATTACAAACCGCGGGGCGACCAGGGCCAGGCGATCGAGAAGTTGATCAAATCGGTTGAAGCGGGCAATCGGCACCAAACCCTTCTTGGCGTTACCGGCTCCGGCAAAACCTTTACGATTGCGAACGTAATTCAGCACCTCGATCGACCGACGCTCGTCATTTCGCACAACAAAACGTTAGCGGCGCAGCTTTACTCCGAGTTCAAGCAGTTCTTCCCGCAGAATTCGGTCGAATATTTCGTGAGCTATTTCGATTATTACCAGCCAGAGGCTTACATCCCGCGTTCCGACACTTACATCGAGAAGGACTCGTCGATCAACGAAGAGATCGAGCGATTGCGCCTGGCCGCGACCAGCGCGCTGCTCTCGCGACGCGACACTATTGTCGTGGCCAGCGTCTCCTGCATTTACGGCATAACCTCTCCAGAAGATTATTTGAGCATGCTCCTGACCGTGAAACGCGGTCAACAAATCTCGCGGGAAGCCGTGCTCGGCCGTTTGATCGACATGTTATATGAGCGTAACGACATGAATTTCTCGCGCGGAAGATTCCGAGTCCGCGGAGATGTGGTCGAAGTTTATCCCGCCACCGCCGACGAAGAAGGTGTTCGCTTGGAATTTTTCGGCGATGAGATAGACGCGATTACTCGGTTCGATCCGCTGACCGGTCATGCCCATGAATCGCTCAGCGTCATCACATTTTTTCCAGCCAAACAATTCGTCACCCCAGCAGACAAATTAAATCGCGCCCTGCGAACCATCCGCGAAGAACTGGAACAGCGAATCGTCGATCTTGAAGGGCAAAACAAACTTCTCGAAGCACAACGGCTGCGCATGCGCACCGAATACGATCTGGAGATGTTGCAGGAGATGGGCTTCTGCAATGGGATCGAAAATTATTCCCGGCATTTGTCCGGTCGTCCGCCCGGCTCCAAGCCGTATACAATCATCGATTTTTTCCCGAAAGATTTTTTGGTCGTGGTCGATGAATCGCACGCCACCATCCCGCAGATCGGCGGCATGTATGAAGGCGATCGCTCGCGCAAAACCGTGCTGGTGAACTACGGCTTCCGTCTGCCCAGCGCGCTCGACAACCGCCCGCTCAATTTCGACGAGTTCATGAAAATGACGAATCAGGTCATCTACGTGAGCGCTACTCCCGCCGAATTCGAAATTCAAAACAGCATTGTCGGAAACAAAAATTATTTTCGGCACAAGCGACAGCGCATCGGCGAGGACGAGCCCGTTCCGTTTGTTTTACCTGGTGAAACTGTAGCGGCGGTCTATGACCGCCGAAGTAAAACAGACGGCGCTCATAGAGCGCCGCTACAGCAGTTTCGTGTTCAAGTCTCGCGCACCGACGAGCCGCCGGAAAAGTTTGACGCGCACTCGCCTGGTGCACCGTTGGTTGTCGAACAAATCATTCGCCCCACCGGACTGCTCGATCCAAAAATCACCCTCAAACCCCTCAACAACCAGATTGACGAGACGATCGAGCTTTGCCGCCAGCGCGTGGAGAAAAACGAGCGCGTGCTTGTCACGACTTTAACCAAACGCACCGCCGAAGATCTGGCCGATTATCTGCGTGACGTTGGGCTGAAAGTCCGCTATTTGCACAGCGACATCGACACGATCGAGCGTGTCGAAATTTTGCGCGGTCTGCGCGCGGCCGATTTCGACATTCTTGTCGGCATTAATTTGCTTCGCGAAGGTCTCGATCTTCCCGAGGTTTCCCTCGTCTGCATTCTCGACGCGGATAAGGAAGGCTTTTTGCGCAGTCAAACGTCTCTCATTCAAACCGCCGGGCGCGCCGCGCGCCACGTCAACGGCGAAGTGGTTTTGTTTGCCGACCAGGTCACCCAGAGCATGGAAGCGCTTATCTCGATCTCGGAATATCGCCGCACTAAACAAATGGAATACAACGAAGAGCATGGCATCACGCCGCAAACGG
>QHRC01000201.1 GCA_003219995.1 Verrucomicrobiota bacterium | reverse complement strand
TTGGGCGAGCGCGACTAAATTACCAACCAGGATCGACAACGCGGCGAGCACCGCAAGGACCGGCGACCAGCCGGCAACCATGGCGTGCCATGCGGCGCTGCCACGCACCGGGCCGAATCCGACGAGGACGATTTTTCCGAGCACGACGAACGACGCGACCTTTGAGCCCGAAGCAATGAACGCCGCGCTCGGCACCGGCGCGCCCTGATACGCGTCGGGCGCCCAAAGATGAAACGGGGCAGCGGCGATTTTGAACGCGAAACCAATGAGAGTCATGACAATGCCGACGGCGAGCAGTGGTTGGATCGAGCCAGTTATCAGCTTCTGACCGATCGCGGCGAGGCCTGTTGTGCTCGTCATGCCGTAAATGAAGCTGATTCCAAAAAGTGTGAATGCGCTCGCCGTGCTGCCAAACAAGAAATATTTCAGACCGGCTTCGGCGGAGCGGATGTCGCTTTTGTCGAACGCGGCCAAGACATAAAGCGATAGGCCTAGAAGCTCGAGACCAATGAAGATCACGAGCAACTCTTCGCTGCCGACGAGCAACATTAGTCCAATGGTGGCGAGGAGAAGCATCGCCAGATACTCCCCGCGATTGCGCGAAGATTTTTCCGAAGCCGCGAGCGACACCGTGAAGAAGGCAAGCGCGATACAGATGATCTTGAACAGTGACGTCAGCGGCGTGATAACCAGCATTCCGCCAAATAGCGTCGCGCTTCGCGGCAGCAGCAGGACTGCACCGACTGCGATCACCAGACCGAGCGCGGCCACTGCCGGACAGAGCGCGCTCATCCAGCGCGAATTCGTCAAACCGATCGCAAGGACCACAAGCGCGGTCAGGGCGACGATCGCTTCGGGCGAGACGAGTTTGAGAAGCTCGAGATAGGACATCGTTACAATGTTAAAAAAGTTAGAAGGTTAAAAGGGGAAGACGGACTTCGGTAGCGATGTAACGGCTGTAACTCATGTAACTTCTTCACGGCTGGAGAAACCGAAGGTTTTGGACGGCCGGGATTATGCGATCGAGCAAGAATTTCGGATAAAGTCCAACGGCAAGCGTTGCGAACATCAGTAAACTGGCGCCGAGTTTCTCTGCCGTTGTGATCGGCTCGAAACGAGAAGAGGCATTTGAAGAATCAACCGGTTGGGTGTCGCCGAAGAACGATTGTTTCAACGCACGCAAAGTAAACGCCGCGACGAGCACCATGCCTGCGCCCGTGATCCACACCGCCACCGGGAAAGTTTTCCATGCGCCGAGGAGAATCGTGATTTCGGCGGCGAACCCGCTAAACCCAGGGATGCCCATTGACGCGGTCGATGCGACGACAAAAGCGAACGCGGCAAATGGCAGCGCCCGACCCAGTCCTAAGATCGACAATTCATCGAGATCGCGCGTGTGAGTGCGGCGATAGACCATGCGTCCAGCGATGGCGAAGAGGAGTGCGGCGATCACGCCATGAGAAAACATTTGCAGCACCGCGCCCGAGACGCCGAGCGCGTTGGCCGTGGCCAGCCCGAGCAAGACGAAACCCATGTGGCTCACGCTCGAATAGCCGATGACAAATTTCAGATCGCGCTGGCGCAGCGCCACGGCCGCGGCGTAAACGATCCCGATCACCGCGAGAACGGCAATCCATTTGCTCCACATTTGAAATCCTTGTGGGAAAAGATTCATCGCCACGCGCAGCCCGCCGTAGGCGCCGAGCTTCATGACGATGCCCGCGAGCAACATCGAACCCGCGGTGGGCGCGGCGACGTGACCGGTCGGCGCCCAGGTGTGTAACGGCCAATTGCCGGCGAGGACGGCGAACCCGACGAATAAAACTGGGAAGGCCCACGATTGCAGTTGTGGGTTGAATTGAAATTGCGCGAGCTGATTCAGGTCGAGCGAGCCGGTGGTCACGTAGACGACGAGGATTCCGATGAAGACAAGCGCGCCGCCGAAGAAGGAATAGAGCGTCAGCTTCATCGCGCCGTATTCCTTGTTGGTCGAACCCCAGATCGCGATCAGAAAGTATTTCGGAAAGATCACGAGCTCGTAGAAGACAAAAAGAAGAAATAAATCGGCGCTGAGGAAGACACCGTAGGAACCGCCGACCACGAGGAGCAGCCAGAAGAAAAATTCGTTCTGTCGAAGGTCGACGTCCCACGAAAAGAGCACCGTGCTGACGGCAGCGATGCCGGTAACGAGCACCATCGTCAGGCTAATGCCATCAACGGCCAGCTGATAATTCATCCCGAGCGTCGGCACCCACGGGACGCGAACAATCGTGGTGAAGTGCGCAAGATCGACATCGTTGCGGAACAGAGCAGCTAAAGCGATTGCGAACCCCGCAATGGTAGTTAGCAGCGCGATCCGACGAGAAAACACGCGCGGCAGGAAAAGCAGCACCGCCGCTCCCCCAAACGTGATGTAAATCGTCCAGGCGATCATGGACGTTTACGTGTTCGATAGCGCGGAGCTTTCTCGCGCACGTGAAATCCAATTTCACGACGCGGCTTTTTCGGCGGTGCCATCAACTGCCGGATCGCTTCGATGATCGCCGTTATCTCTTCGTCGTGTTTGCCGACGCGTTTTTCGAGCTCGGAAAATTCCCGCGCGAGTTCGCGATTTGTTTCAAGTGCTTCACGCAGTTTCAC
>QHRC01000217.1 GCA_003219995.1 Verrucomicrobiota bacterium | reverse complement strand
CGCGAGGTTCCGGTCCAGGCGCTCAAATCAAACCGGAGCCGAAACTTCTCGAGATCGGAAAGGCCGAAGTGGTGCAGCATGGTCGTGACGTTGCGATTTTCGGTTTGGGGAATATGTTCGAAGTTGCCGAAGAAGCGGTACGCAAACTGGAAGAAAAAGGGATTTCTGTCGCGCTGATTAATCCGCGCTGGATCAAACCGCTCGACACCGGTACCCTCGAATTTTTCGCGCGGGGCGTCGAAGTCGTCTGCACGATCGAAGACCACGTTTTATTCAACGGCTTCGGCTGCTCCGTGATGGAGCATTTGCATTCCCAGCGAATCAACACGCCGGTCGTGCGCATCGGTTGGCCGGACGAATTCATCGAGCACGGAACAATTCCGATTCTGCGCAAAAAACACGGAATCACCGCCGATGCGCTGGTCGAGAAAGTGCTGCCGCTTTTGCAAAAAAAATCATCGCCGCGCTCGACCGCAGCCTAAGCAAAGGATGAAGGATGAGGAATGAGCGATGAAAGGGATGACTTGCGAAAACGCACGAAACGCTTCGCCCTCCGCGTTATTAAGTCCTACGAGACATTGCCCCGGAGCGGATTTGCTCAAGTTTTAGGCCATCAACTCCTGCGATCAGGGACATCGGTCGGGGCTAACTTTCGGGAAGCTCATCGATCGCGATCAAATGCCGAATTTGTCTCAAAAGTCGGCGATTCATTAAAAGAACTCGAAGAAACAGCCTATTGGCTCGAATTGCTGGTTGAGTCAGGAGCGGTCGCCCAGCAAAAACTTGCGGCATTGCTCGACGAAACTTCGCAATTGACCGCAATCCCAACAGCGATTGCAAAGAAGGTTCGATCACGTTTGTAAGTTTTTCATCCCTCATCCCTCCTCCTTCATCCTTCTTATGAGCGCGATTGAAGCCCGCGAGCTAACAAAAATCTACCGCACTTATCGAAAAGAGGGCGGGCTTCGAGGTGCGATTAAGGGACTGGTCAGGCGGCGTTACGATGAAACGCACGCGGCGGAGCGCGTTTCATTTCAAATCGATGAGGGCGAATTCGTCGGGTTCCTGGGCCCGAACGGCGCGGGCAAGACCACCGTTCTCAAGATGCTCTCTGGCTTGCTCAACCCTACTTCCG
The DNA here is from genome assembly GCA_003219995.1 of Verrucomicrobiota bacterium. Classification (GTDB taxonomy): domain Bacteria; phylum Verrucomicrobiota; class Verrucomicrobiia; order Chthoniobacterales; family UBA10450; genus UBA10450. Next base: position 5,282 of record QHRC01000217.1, on the reverse strand, counting down.
GTGATGCGCGTGTTCTCGGTTTTGTCCCGTGGGAACGCCGCAATGAAATGAAACGTCAATTCAGTTTGCTCATGGGACAGAAAAATGCGCTCTGGTGGGACCTGCCCGCGCAGGAATCGCTGGAGCTGAATCGCGCGATCTACGGAATCGATCGCGGGCGCTTTGGACAAGTCGTCGGCGGATTGTCCGAACTTCTCGAGGTTCAGGACAAAATGAATGTGATGGTGCGCGAGCTGTCGCTAGGCGAGCGGATGAAGATGGAGCTGATCTCCGCGTTGATTCCGCGTCCTCTTTCTCGACGAACCAACCATCGGTCTGGACGTGGTTAGTCAAAAGCGTGTCCGTGAATTTCTGCGCATCTACAATGAGGAACACCGCATCGTGACGCTCCTGACCAGTCATTATATGCAAGACATCGAAGAGCTTTGTCATCGCGTTCTCATCATCGACCACGGCAAAATCTTTTTTGACGGGCCGCTCGCCCAGATCATCGACCGCTTCTCCGGCCACAAAATAATCAGCCTTACTTTTGAAAAACAGGAGACGCGTGACTTATCGGCATTCGGCGAAGTAATCGAGCAAACGCCGGTTTCGATTCAACTGAAAGTTCCGCGAGCAAAAGTCACAGAAACGTGCCGGCAATTGCTTGAAGCTTGTCATGTCAGCGACATCAATGTTCAGGAAGTGCCGGTCGAGGAGGTGATTCGCCAGCTTTTTGGCGAGCGGCATGAGAAGGACCGCGCCGCAGGTGCCTCAAGCGCAACTACCAGGGCGAAAGTGGCTTAGCGTCGGCTCAGCGCCTGTTTTAATTCGTGCACGTAAGCCGGGTTCAACTCGAAGGCAGTCACCGGCATTTCGGCAAGTTGGACTTCTTCGTAGTAAGGAATGCTCTCGACGAAGCCGGCTGCCATCAGGCTGTTCAGCGTATCGGTCACATCTTCCCCTTCCATACGCGCGAAGTCCTGGATCTCGGCTCCGAGCATTGATTCAGTGAACCCGATCGCCCGCACCACGGTCGCCTCGCGACCGGTGAGCTTGATGTGACGCATGCTTTCAGAAAAAGCAGCTTCTATACCGGTCTTTCCAGAATCCAAAACTGGCTAACCGCTGCCTTATTCGTGCGACATCTGCCCGAAACTTGGCAGAATGCTCTTTTCCATCGCCTCCGCGAAATTTCCGTATTTAGGCACCCAGCCCAGACTGCGCAGTTTTGCGTTGCTGACACGCTTGTTGCTGTCGCCACGCTTGCCTTTCAATGTCGATCTTTCGATTGCCAAAGGCGGGCGATTTAATTTCTGGGCGAGCCAGTGATAGCATTCGCTTTGTAAAATGGGTTGATCGTCCACGACGTTGTAAACTTGTCGCTCCACGGCGCTCCCACTCGCTCGATTTGAGAGTAAAAAGAGTGCGGCCGCGACGTCGTCTCGATGGACTTGATTAATAAAGCGGTCATTTCCCGGATGGACAATTACTTCGCCAGCCAAAAATTTCGCGAGCAATGCCGAACGTCCCGGCCCGTAGATTCCTGCCAGACGGGCGACGGTTCCACCGCGAGATAGCACCAACTTCTCCGCTTCAAGCAGGACCCGTCCGGTCTCGCGCGCAGGGTCGGTTACGCTTTCTTCCGTGATCCATGCCCCGTCGCTCTGCCCATACACGCTCGTGCTGCTCGTAAACACGATTTTCGACCCGACGAATCGATCGAGAAGATGGCGAGCGCCATTCAGATAAACCTGGCGATAAAGATCGACATCGCCCCCGCGCGTGCTCGCGCAATGCACTACCGCGTCATATTCCCTTTTGGAACCAGCGACTTGAATTTTATCCGAAATGTCGACGGCTTGAACCGAGTAAGCTTTACCGCAAAGTTTTTGCGCGGATTCCGGTGAACGGGTCCAGCCCTCCACTTTCCAATCGTTCTCAAAAAACAAATCCGCCGTCGCTTGCCCGACATAACCACAACCGGCAATTAACACCCGGCATGATTGTCGATTTTCACCCGATTGCCGACGCGATCTCAATTTCCTCAAAGACATTTTTCTGAATCGCGCGGACTTGCTTCAACCGAACCAGTTCGAGAAGAGCGAGGAACGTCACCACGATTTCGACGCGCGATGTAATCTCGCCAAACAAATCTGAAAAACGCACCGGCGCGCCGTTGGCAAGGCGTCGCAGGATCATCTCGATCTTGTCCGAAACGCCAAATCGCTCACCGAAAATTTCGCCGACATCCTGCTGCGCTTCGACTCGTTTAATAACATTTTGGAAGGCGTTAATGAGTTGGAAGATCCCAACTTCCCCCAGCCGAAGCAGATAATCACCAGGCGACGCCGGACCGCCGTCCCGGGCAAAAATGCGCTCCTGCTCGATCTCACGCAGTTGCAGCTGCGCACCTGCTTCCTTGAACTTTTTGTACTCGATCAGCTGCCGGACTAAGTCCCAGCGCGGGTCGTCTTCCTCCGAATCTTCCTCGGGCGGCTGTTGATCGGCCGGGAGCAGGCTGCGGCTTTTCAGGTAAATGAGGTTCGCGGCCATCACGATAAACTCGCCGGCGACGTCGATGTTCAATTCCTTGAAAGCCTGAATGTATTCGAGGTATTGGCCGGTGATGCGTTCAATCGAGATGTCGTAGATGTCGATCTCGTCGCGCTTGATCAGGTAAAGCAGGAGATCGAGCGGTCCTTCGAAAATCTCCAGCCTTACTTTGTAATCGCTCTCCATGCGCCGGCCCGACGGATGTCGGATCTTGCAGAAAGATTCGCGAAATTCAGGTGGCAAACTTGCGATGGACCCAAACGCTGTTCACGATCCCGAGCCCGAACATGATCATGAGCACAAACGAGCCGCTGTAACTGATGAGGGGCAATGGGACGCCGGTGATGGGCAACATCGAGATGGTCATGCCCACGTTCTGGAAGATGTGCGTGAAGATGAGCGCGGTGACGCCGATAACAAGGAGAAAACCAAATTGATCGCCCGCGAAAAACGCGACGAAGAGACAGGTGAGCAGAAGCAGGGCGAACGCACCGATGAGCAAGACGCCGCCAACAAATCCCCACTGCTCACCGATCGCGGAAAAAATATAGTCGTTATGCACGGCCGTGGCCGGCAAAAAGCCGAGTTCGATTTGCGTGTTTGGCGCTTTGAATCCTTTGCCCGACCACCCGCCCGAACCGATGGCGATAAGCGATTGGTTGATCGCCCAAGAGGCGCCTTGTTTATCAATATCTGGATTGATGAACGCGGTGATCCGCTGTTGCTGGTACGGTTTTAAGCCGAGATGGATGGCGATCGGGATGAAAGCTAGACCGATCAAAATGATGCAGACCAGATAACGCAAAGGAAGACCGGCGGTGAACAAAAGCGCCATCAGCACCGGTATCCAGATAATGCATTCGCCAAGATCGGGCTGCATTAAAATCAAAAGAGTGGGCGCTCCGACGATGGCGCCGCACAAGAGCAGCCGAAGCATCGGATGCATTTGGCGAAACTGACTCAAGAACAACGCGAGGACCATGATGCCTGCGACCACAGCGAGCTGGGCGGGCTGAAAGTTGAGCGGCCCAAGATGCAACCAACTGCGCGCGCCGTAAACCTTTGAGCCAATAAACTTCGTGAGAATGAGAAAGAAAAGTCCAGCCAGATACATCGGTAACGCGCCCCAGCGAATCCAATGATAATCGATCAGGCTGGTGATCATGAAAGCACAGAAACCGACCGCGACCCAGTTTGCCTGCTTGTGCCAAAACTCCGCCGCGACGGAATCTTCGCGCATATAGGTCGCGCTGTAGATTGCAACCACACCGAAGATTGCGAGCGCCAGCATGTTCGCAAGAAGAAGCCAGTTGAGACCGAGCAATTTTCGAAGAAATGGCGTCATGATTTGATCTCGCTTGATTGCCGGCGCATTGGCCGGGAAACGAGGAAGATTATACGCAAGTTCCGTTCCGCGTAAATCGCCGCCATATGATGGAAACGTCGCCTAGGGAGACTGATTGAACTCTAGGGGTTGGCCGCGAAGGCACAAGCGATAAAAGATCGACAATATTTGATAAAAGCCGGGGAGAGACCGCGTTAGATGGGTTATGACTACCAGGAGCCTCTGTAGTTTTAAATGGCTTATAATCAGCTGGTTATCGATTAAAAAATAAATAATCAACGGCTTCTCTTGTCAGCTTGTCAAAGGCCACTAAAATGCCTTCGCACTCGTTCGCTCCAATCAAAGGATCGAGAAATGGCCAAGAAAACAAAGCGGAAACTCGCCCATCCAAAACTGCCGATGCAACGCCAGTTGAATCTGCGGCATGAGGGAAAGTATTTCGATCTGCGACCGATTTTTGATCAATTGAACGAACGCTACTTCCGCGGCCGCCTTCGAGGTTACAAGGTGATGTGGGGCCGACGACGGAAACATCGACCGAGGGAATATTTTATCTTCGGAACCATTCAGGAAGAAGACCGGATGATTCGAATCAATCCATCGCTCGATCAACCGTTTGTACCGCTTTGGTTTCTGCGTTACGTCCTTTATCACGAGATGTTGCATTCTGTGGTGCCGGACGAAACCGTATCGCGAGGGCGCCGGCGCGTGCACACCGAGGAATTCAACCGCCGGGAGCGCGATTTTCCCAGTTACCGGCGGGCTCGCCGTTGGGAAGAAGAGAATCTCGCACGTTTCCTGCGCTAAACGGCGCGTCAGCGTTTTTCCGTCATCGCCGCACTGGAGGTCGATTCAGACGGCAAGGGGGTCGTCGCTACGTTCTTTTTGATCAGGTACCAAAGGGTTGTCGCGAGGAGAAGGGAGATCAACTTCGCGCGCCAGTTTTTCAGGATCAGTCTCTTCATAATTGCTGTGCAGTAAAATTTCCGCGATCCGTTGCCGAAACGTTTCCGGAGTAAAGTTCCGCTCTATCCGTCGCCGGTGACAAATGGAAATACCACCCGTTTCTTCGGAAACAACCACCGCGACCGCGTCCGATTCCTCCGTAATGCCGAGGCCCGCGCGATGACGCAATCCGAGACTTCGATCGAGTGTTTCGCGCTGGCTAACGGGGAAAATGCAGGCCGCCGCTGCAATCCGGCCATTGCGCACGATCATGCCGCCATCGTGCAAAGCGGACTTTGGATGAAAAATTGTGAGCACAAGCTCAACGGAAAAATCGCTGTCAATCGTCACACCAGTTTCTTCATAAACGCGAACCGAGGTGTCGCGTTCGATGGCAATGAGTGCACCGTACTGTTTATTGGCCAGTTGTGTCACAGCCTCGGCGAGGTCGTGGACT
>QHRC01000078.1:8538-9999 GCA_003219995.1 Verrucomicrobiota bacterium | reverse complement strand
GAGAATTTTCAAACGACGAAAAAGAGGATCCGAGATCATGAGTGTATGCCATTGGCGGTCGCCGTCTCGCAAAGGTGCGCTCCCACAACCTTGGAGAAGCGATCGATCTCGATCGGTTTGGTCAGATAATCCTTCGCGCCCGCCGCCATCAGCCGATCAATTTGCGACTTGGTCGCGTCCGCGCTCAGGACGACGACTGGAATGTCTGAGGTGCGCGGTTGGGTTTTCAATCGGGACAGAACCTCCGCGCCACTGAGATCAGGGAGATGAACATCGAGCAGGATGAGATCGGGCTGATGCCGCGACGCCAGTTCGAGACCGAGCGAACCTTGCATGGCGCTGATCAACTTGATGGGAGGATATTCGCTGAGCAGATGCTCGATGAGAGTAAGATTGGAGACGTTGTCTTCGATGTAGAGCAAGGTTTTGCTTTGGCCGTTGAGACCGGCAAGTGGTGCGGTCAGTTTGGGAGCCGTGCGGTGCTGACTGGAGACATCTTTTGTTTGCGGGAACTCGATCCAAAAGCAGCTCCCGCTGGCCGGCGCGCTCTCGCCGATGGTTCCACCCATGGCTTCAACCAGGCGCTTGGAGAGGGCGAGTCCGAGGCCGGTGCCCTCGCGGAGGCCAGCCTCGGCGCCAAGACGCTCAAATGGAGAAAAAAGGAGGCTGCGCTTCTCCGGTGGAATTCCAGGCCCTTCGTCAATAATAGAAATGCGAAACCGGACGTCGGGTTGCGGCGCAAGATCGACAATGACACGCCCGGCATTGCGATTGTACTTCACGGCATTAGCGAGAAGATTCAGCAACACCTGTTTCAGCCGTTGGCGGTCGGCCAGGACAATCGGGCGCGACTCGATAAGATCGGTCGTCTCGATTCGAATTCCACGCTCCATCGCGAGCGGCCGAACAAGGCCAATCGCTTCGCCCACTGCGTCGGTCACACACACCGGCTCAAGTGAAAAGTGCATGCGACCCGACTCGATCCGCGCGATGTCCAGTACTTCGTTAATCAATTCCAACAAGTGGTTGCCCGCCCTTAAGATATAACCGATACGAACACGTTGCACCTCGGTCGGCTTTTGCCTTTCGAGAAGCTGTCCAAAGCCAAGGATGGCGTTGAGCGGGGTGCGCAATTCGTGACTCATGCGCGAGAGAAATTCGCTCTTGGCTTTGCTTGCTCGCTCTACCTCGTCAATCCGCTTGCGGTCGGTGATGTCTTGGACTGCGCCCTCGTAGTAAATCACAACCCCATTCGCATCTCGAACGGCGCGGGCATTCTCGGAGAGCCAAATCCTGCTGCCGTCCTTGCGATAAACTTCATACTCAAACCGCTCGACGAAGCCCTGCGCTTCGATCAGACGCCTGAACTCGTTGCGGCGATCGGGATTAACGTAGACGATGTGACCGATGTCACTAACGCTTTCCGTGAGCTCTTCGGGTGAGCCGTAGCCATACATCCGA
>QHRC01000078.1:0-8475 GCA_003219995.1 Verrucomicrobiota bacterium | reverse complement strand
CTCGATGGCGTCTTCAAATATGAGTCTGTATTTCTCCTCGGCTTTGCGCAGCGCGCTGTCTTGCGATTGGATCTGGGCCAACATTTGATTGAAGGCATCAGTCAGAACGCCCACCTCGTCGCCGCACACTTTGTTTGCGCGAACGGAGTAGTCGTTGTGGTCTGCGATCGTACGCGCGGTGCCAGCGAGCCGAAGAATCGGATCGGTAATGAAACGCAGAAATTGACTGGAAAGAACGAAAGCGACAAGGAGCGAGGCAACGAGACCCAGAGCAAAGACGCCGCCGTACAGTTTTAGCAGCTGCGATGTCATCGCATGCAAATCGGCCAACAGGTAGAGAGTTCCTTCGCGCGTGCCACTGAGCATCACTGGCTGCGCCAGGAGGATGCGATCGCCATTGATCCGGAAACCCGATTTCAATCGCGCTGCTTTGATTTCGGTTTCGTCCCGTGCGGCTCCAAAAAAAGCCAGCCGCTGCTGGTCGATAAGCTCAAGCCGTGCACTGACGATCTGCGGCATCGTTTTAATTCCACCAAGGATTTGGGTGGCGGCATCCTCATCCTTGAACATGACCGCCGCGGCACAGTTGTGGGCCGTGATCTGGCCCACGACGGCAAGTTCGTGGACGGAGTGCTGCTTCAAGGTGTACGCTTGGAAGCAAAACAGAGCTGCAAATGCGAGTAGCAGCACTACGCCCGCGATCGTCATGATCACGAAGGTAATTTTTTGCCGGATGGGTCGATCGCGCAGTTCTTGCATGGTACCCTCAATTCCCGATTTCCAGAGCGTAAGAGCTACTTTCGAGCCGAGCGGAAAAAATTCCGCTATGTGCCAACGGCTTCCTCAAGCAAGCACGAGTCAGGCGACCCCGCAGACCTGCTGGAGCGCGGTGGTACTGGAACGTATTTTGCTTTGCAAGGGGCGGGCAGAGGGCCACCGCGCAACACCGGCACTGACAGTCCGCCTTCCCCAAACCTGAGAAATAACAAGGTCAACACCACATTCGGAATTACTTCATGAATCTCTACACACCTGAGGTTGGAAACCCGCAAAAACTGATACAGCACAGGCGCGAAACACCGGAAAAGTTTGCAAACACGAACGGTTCGTTGGATTCCGGACCCAAGCTTAAGCGCCTCTTGACTGCCGTTTTACTGATTGCGGTAGCGATAGGTATGGGATTGGGTTTCTGGAGTCTATCACGCCAGTTAGCGCCTCAGCTAATCAGTTCGTCAACATCGGCAGAAGACGGCAATGCGCCTTTGCTCGCGGAAAAGAGTGTCGCGGTGCTCCCTTTCGAGAATCTCAGCGAGGATAAAGAAAGTGCATTCCTGGCCGACGGTGTGCAGGGCGACATTCTCACTGCGCTTTCCAAAGTCGCGGATCTCAAGGTGATCAGCCGCACTTCGGTCAATAGTTACGCCGCTGGCACCGCACGCAACTTACGCGAGATTGCTGAAAGCCTCGGGGTTGCTTACGTCTTGGAGGGAAGTGTTCGCCAAGCCGGTAAAAAGGTACGCATCACCGCTCAATTGACCGATGCTCGCACAGACGCTCATTTATGGGCGGAAACTTACGAGCGCGATTTGGGCGAAGTCTTTGCAATCCAAAGTGAAATCGTGCAGCGAACTGTCTCGGACCTCCGAGCCACCGTTTCATCAAAGGAGAAAGCTGCCATCGCGGAACGCCCGACCAAGGATCTTGCCGCCTACGGGCTCTACGTACGGGCGGAGGCGCTCATCGCAACCATTTCTCTCAATGCTCAAATCGACGAAAAACTACGTGAAGCCGTTCAGTTGCTCGATCAAGCCATCGCGCGCGACCCGGATTTTTATCTCGCGTACTGCGAGTTATCCGCCGCACATGACTATTTGTATTTCTTCGGCCTGGATCACACGCCGACCCGTCGTGCGTCGGCGGATGCGGCGCTGAAAGCTGTCGTTCGCCTGCGTCCTGATGCGGGCGAGACCCATCTCGCTCGAGCCAACTTTTTCTACCGCTGCTATCTCGATTATGATCATGCACGCACGGAGCTCGCACTCGCCCAGCGCGCTTTACCGAACAACTCGGAAATCTTCGAGTTAACCGGCTACATGGATCGCCGCCAGGGACTCTGGAGCGAATCCGCTCGGAGCTTGCAAAGAGCACTCGAACTCGATCCGCGGAATTTTTTTATGCTCCAGCAGATCGCGCTCAGTTACCAGGAATTCCGGCAGTTCGGGGCGATGGCTGCTGCGTTGGATCGTGCGCTTAAGTTGATTCCCCGCGATGTCGATACCCGTATCACCCGTGCGCTTGTCGATCTTGAATGGAAAGCCGACCCGCGGCCGCTGGATGAAACCGTCAGAAAAACTTTGGCCGAAGACCCAGCAAAGGCGCCAGACCTAGCGGCCCAATGGTTCTATGTTGCGCTCTGTGAACGCGATCCGGTGGCAGTCGCCCAAGCTTTGGCTGCGATACCGGCAAGCGGGACAGCGGCGGACCTGAATTTTCCCCGCTCGTGGTGTGCAGCTTTGGCCGCGCGTGTTCGAGGTGACGACGACGCTGCGCAAGCCGCTTTCCTTGCCGCGCGCGCGGAAGTGGAAAAAACGGTGCGCGAGCAACCCGACTATGGTCCCGGTTTTACCGTGCTAGGGCTGATTGATGCCGGACTTGGCCGCAAAGAAGAAGCACTTCGAGAAGGGCTCCACGCTGTCGAGCTATTGCCCATTACCAAAGACTCCATCGACGGCGCAGAGGTGATGAAATATTTGGGCGTCATTTACGCGTGGTGTGACGAGAAGGATCGCGCCATTCAGCAGATCACCGCAACGCTGCAAATCCCAAGTACTTTGAGCTATGGCAACTTGAAGCTGCATCCCTATTGGGATCCGCTGCGCGGTGAAGCGCGTTTCAAGAAAATTGTGGCTGATCTTGCGCCAAAGAAGCCCGAGAAATAAGCACGTCGGAAACGACCGTGCCTTCTCAAGCGAGGACAGATTCCGGCCAGGTGTCTCAGCAGAACAGTTTGAAGAGGCCTCGACTATTACCCATTTGCAATGTCGAGTAGCAATGCGCTGGTAAGCGATACCCGCTGTAGGGCGGCGGTCCTCAGCCGCAAAAAACGATGCCGACTCAGTCAAACAAACTTGCCATCGCCGCCGCTTATGTCGTCCTCTGTGTCGTTTGGAGTTCGACCTGGCTCGCCATCAAAGTCGGGTTGCGCGATCTGCCGCCGATTTCTTTCGTCGCGATCCGGTTTGTGATCGCCGTCGCTCTGCTCACGGCTGTTTCGATCGGTCGAGTGCGTTTGCGCCCGGTCCGTCGCTCCGACTATCAACTCCTCGCTTTCACCGGACTGCTCATGTTCAGCCTGAACTATCCCCTGCTCTTTTGGGGCGAAAAATATGTCTCATCCGGTTTGGCGGCGGTGTTACAGGCCACCATCCCGATCTTCGGACTGCTCTTCGCCCATTTGCTCCTGCCGGAAGAGCCGATGCGCTGGCAACGATTAGCCGGCGCGCTACTCGCTATTGCCGGAGTCGCACTCATCTGCGGAAGGTTGCTTGATCGCGGCGGCATCCTAGCGTTCTGGGGCGGTCTCGGCATCGTGATTGGCGCCGCCGGCGCAGCCTACTCGAATGTGCTGCTAAAACGGAACGCCCTCGAGCTCGCTCCTGCCATGATCGCCGCCTGGCAAATGTTCTTCGGCATCATTCCGTTGATCGCGCTCGGATTCGCCGTCGACGGCAATCCGGTCCGGTTCCATTGGAGCACGATGTCGATCTTTTGTTTGCTTTATCTGGCAGTAATTGGATCGGCTTTGACGTTCCTCCTTCTCTACTGGCTTTTGCCCCGCATGACCGTCACGAATTTGCAAACCATCTCTCTCATCACCCCGCCTGGCGCTGTCGCGTTCGGCTGGTTTCTCGGCGGCGAAATCTTTTCACTCTGGTCGCTGCTCGGCGGCTGCTTCGTCCTCGCCGGCGTCTGGATCATCTTCCGCAAAATCAAACCCGCGCCTCGGCCTGAAAAGCTAGGGGAACAACCGAGCGCCGCTCTGCCCCGAGCATAGTTTTACTCGAGGCCGGAGGGAACTGATGCGATTCTAGCTTCACGCTTCCCGAATAATCTCTTTGGGATTTTTGTCTTCCCGTAGTCCGAGAAAAACCGGCTGACGTAGTTTCCCGTCGCGGGTCCACTCGGCGAATTTGATTTGAGCGACGAAGACGGGATTTATCCAATGCATTTTGCGCATCATCGAGGGCGTGAGGCCCTGCACCCATTGACCGCCTTGTTTCGACGGTAGATTGGCAAAGGGACAATCGTCATACGCTTCGCTCTGAAATTTTTTGTGCAAGATCGACAATGACTTCGACGTAAAACCGGAGCCGACTTTGCCGGCAAACAAGAGACGATTGTTTTTGTAGTAGCCGACGAGAATCGCGCCGAAATATTTGCGCGAGCCGCCAGGCGGGGTGAATCCGCCGATGACGAACTCCTGTTCGTTCACGCATTTGAGTTTGATCCATGCGCCGCTGCGGCGTCCCGGTTCGTAAGCGGAGTCGCGCTGTTTGCCAATCAGTCCTTCGAGCCCGCGACGTTTTACTTCGGTCAACAATGATTTCGCATCGCCGCCGATCTCGCCGGAAAAGCGGATCGGGTCGGCGACGTTCTCGCAAATCCTTGTCAGCAATTCCTTGCGTTGAGTAAGCGGGAGCGCGATCAAGCTTTTGCCGTTCAGCTGGAGCAAATCGAACACGTAAAAACGGACTGGCGGTTTTCTTCCTTCCAGTTCGAGCGACTGTAAAAGTTGAAACGACGAGCGGCCTTCTTCGTCCAGCGCGACAACTTCACCGTCGATCACGCATTCCTGGATCGACAATTTCTTCACCGTATCGGCGATCTCGGGAAAACGCGCGCGTAGTTCGTTTCCGTTTCGCGAGATCAAATTCATTTTGCTGCCGTCTTTAACCGCAAGCGCGCGGATGCCGTCAAATTTCAATTCGTAAATCCAATCGCCAGTTGTCGGCGGATTCTCGAGCAACCGTGGTTTCATCGGCTCGATGAACCGCGGTTTGGCCGAAGGCAATTCTGGCCGGGCCATCGCGCTGCGATGTCCTGGACGCCGCAGCGCGGCGTCCCTACCTTGACCCTGATCGCGTCCTACTTTTTCTTCGCGTGCATCTTTTTTTTTAAGTGCGGCTTTGATGCGCGCTTTCAATGTCGATCCTGCGCTAGTGTCTTTCTCTTCTCGATTCGATTCCCATTCCGCGTCGCGTTCCTTGCCGATCTGGTTCATGGTGCGGCCAGTCTTAACCGATTGGTCTTCGCGCTTTCTTGAGATTGGTTTCGCGCTCGACCCCGTTTTCAATATCAACCACTGGTTCTTCGCTTCATCGCTGCGGATGCGAACAAGCGTCCATTCGCCTTTTGCCTTTCCACCATCGAGGACAAGGTGGAGCTTGCCTTCGCGCAGCGATTTCACCGGCTGCTCGCCGTAGATATAATAGTTGCCGCGGTCCCAAACCATCACCGTCCCGCCGCCGTACTGCCCCTCTGGGATTATCCCCTCGAATGTGGCGTACTCGACCGGATGATCCTCCACCTCGACGGCGAGATGTTTTTCGCCCTGCATCCAGGGCAAACCTTTCGGAACGGCCCAAGATTTTAGCACGCCGTTCATCTCCAACCGAAAATCATAATGCAACCGGCTGGCATCATGTTTCTGAATCACGAAGTGCGACGCGCCTTTCACTTTTTTCGGCAACGGCTTGCCTCCCTTCGGCTCCGCCGTCTTAGAAAAGTCGCGTTTCGCTTTGTAAGTCTTTAATCCCATCAAAAATTCTGCAGCGGCGCTCTCAGAGCGTCGATTGTCGATCTACCGAGCGACGGTCCCATTCCACGTCGCTCAGGGCAAGCGTCGACCGCCGCTACAATTTCAACTTCGAAGCTCCTACGCTTCCGCCGGAAGCGGCTCGCCCACCAGATAGCGGGTGAAGCGCCGGACGACGATGTTTTCGCCCAGCTCGGCGATCTTTGATTTTACCAGATCGTTGATTGTCTGATCGGGATTTTTGATAAAACCCTGCTCAAGCAAACAGACAGTGCTGTAAAATTTGTCGAGTTTTCCATCGACAATCTTATTTACAACGGTAGCCGGCTTGTCCTTTACCTGCGCTGCGTAAATCGCCCGTTCGATCTCGATTATCTTCCCCGGGACATCGTCGCGGCTGACGTAAAGCGGATGGGCCGCGGCGACGTGGAGAGTAATATCTTTAACGAACGCGCGGAAATTTTCGTTCTTGGCCACGAAATCCGTCTCGCAGTTCACTTCAACGAGCACGCCCACTTTCCCTTGCAAGTGAATGTAGGAGGCGACGATCCCTTCCCGCGTCGCGCGCGATGCTTTCTTGCTCGCGCCGGCAATTCCTTTGCTGCGCAAAATCGTCTCCGCCTTTTCCAAATCGCCGCCCGCTTCAGCCAGCGCGCGTTTACAATCCATCATGCCCGCGTTGGTTTTTTCACGCAGCTGCTTGACTAACTGTGGATTAATATCCGTGGTAGCTTTCATTGAACGTTGAGCGTTAAACGTTTGCTCAACTCAGGCAGAAACGCCCGCCATCTCGACTTGCTCGCGAATTCGCGCTTCGCCGCTGGCTGAAACAATCGCGTCGACCAGTTTTTGCAGAATCACTCTAATGGCGCGGATCGCGTCATCGTTTCCCGCGATCGGGTAATCGATCATTTCAGGATCCGAATTGGTGTCGACAATGGCAACGACCGGAATCCCGAGACGACGCGCTTCATTGACCGCATTTTGTTCGCGAGTCGTGTCGATCACGATCATGGCGTCGGGTAACTGCGACATCTCGAGTATGCCATCGAGGTTGCGCCGGAGTTTGGCAGCCTCGCGATTGAGCGCAGCCAGCTCCTGTTTGCCCATCTTTTTATAATCAGGCGATTGCTCGATCTCCTCGATAAATTTCAACCGCCCGATACTTTTGCGGATTGTCGAGAGATTGGTCAAGGTGCCGCCGAGCCAGCGTTGATTAACATAAAATTGTCCGCAAGCCACCGCCGCTTCCTTTACCGCTTCCTGCGCCTGCTTTTTGCAACCAACGAACAAAATCTTGCCGCCGCGGCGTGTGACCTCCTGGAGAAATTCCGTTGCGCGATGCAATTGTTGGACAGTCTGGTCCAGGTTGATGATGTAAATCTGGTTTCGTTGCTCGAAAATGTAAGGCTTCATCTTCGGGTTCCAGCGCTTGGTCTGGTGACCGAAATGCACGCCCGCTTCAAGAAGCTCAGGCACTAATTCTGTCGTATTCGCCATAAAACAAAAACGCGCCGGCGAAAATGCCGCCGCGGGACGGAAAAGATGCTATACGCCCCGAGTAAAGGCAAACGGAATGTTAGGCACTTGGTGTCCCCGATTTACGGCTCCCCGACGATTTCTCGGCATAGCGCCCGAGAATCCAGCAAAGGTCGGAGAGGCGATTGAGATAGCGCAAAATCTCTGGGTTGAAATCTTTTTCATCGATAATCAACGTCGCAACCCGTCGCTCGGCGCGCCGGCAAGTTGTCCGAGCGAAATCAAGCGCTGCAGAAACGCGGGTTGCACCGGGAATCACCCAATCTCTCGGATAAAGCGATTTATCCTTTTCAAGATCGACAATGACAGCTGTGACTCGATCAACCATTTCTCCGCTCGTGAGTTTAAAACCATCTTTGATGTAACGTTGTCGATCTTGTGACGCGGTGGCGAGTTCGCCCATCACGACAATCAAATCTTTTTGCACCGCGAAGATTAATTCCGAAACAAATTTGTCACTGCAAATCGACCGGGCGAGACCAAGAGCGGCATTCAGCTCATCGATGCAGCCATAAGCGTCGACGCGCGGGTCGGCTTTGGTAAGCCGGCGTCCGTACATGAGGGAGGTTTCGCCTTTGTCGCCAGTTTTGGTTACTATCGACATCGGTCTATCGGTAGGACGATACGCTGCGGCGCCGAAGAACTGCCTGTTCGACCGAGTTTCGCTCAACCAAGCAATATATCTACCCGATCGCTGGTTGCGGTTCAGCTTCTTCCATGACGGCGGCGCCAATCGGCTCGCCCTTTTCCACGAGTTTGATCTCGCGATGTTGAGGGAAGCCGGTCCCAGCCGGGATCAAGTGGCCCATAATCACGTTTTCTTTAAATCCGCGGAGACGATCGACTTTGCCCAAGGTGGCCGCTTCGGTGAGCACACGGGTGGTGTCCTGGAAGGAGGCCGCCGAGATAAAGCTGTCGGTTTCCAGCGACGCTTTGGTGATGCCGAGGAGCACTGGCGTGGCTTCGGCCGGTTTGCCGCCTTGCTCAACCACGCGCTGGTTCTCCGCTTCAAAGTCGAGCCGATCGACCTGATCGCCCCAGAGCAACGAAGTATCGCCGGGGTCAGTGATTTTCACCTTGCGCAGCATTTGACGCACGATGATCTCGATATGCTTGTCGTT
>QHRC01000216.1:635-4405 GCA_003219995.1 Verrucomicrobiota bacterium | reverse complement strand
TCATCCGATCATGGCGCTGATCGTCCTTACGGAACCGGATCTCGGAGAAGCGCTGACACGATTGATGAAGCGATGCGCCTATGTGGTCGTCCCGGTTTCCATTCTCTGGATCAAATACTATCCTCAATTGGGACGCGGTTGGGACGAGTGGGGCAATGCAGTTAACAAGGGCATCGCCGTTGGCAAAAACATGTTGGGTGCAGATTGTCTGACCCTGGGTTTCTTTTTCTTTTGGTATTGGCTGCAAACCTGGCGCGCCGAACGGAGCACTCAGCGACGAAACGAGCTTCGGTTGATCGCCGGGTTGTTGATCGGTATCTCGTGGCTTTTGAGAATGGCGCACAGCGCTACATCCACCATAGCTCTATTTGTAGCGATACTGATCGTGGTGTTTGTCAGGATCCGTTTTATAAAAAAATTCATTGGAACGTGCATATTGGCAGGACTAGTCCTCTTAACCGCAGCAGAACTGGCAGTCGGGATTTCAGCGCGTTTGTCCGAAAGTTTGGGTAGGGGCTCGACTCTGACTGGCAGAACAGAGATCTGGGCACACTGTCTAGAAGTTAACTCGAAGCTGGGGAATCCGATTCTTGGGGCAGGATTTGAAAGCTGGTGGTTGGGAGAGAGGCGAGATCGGATGGCAGAGTTTTACAAAAACTGGTCGCCCAGTGGGGCTCAGAATGACTATTTGGATACCTATTTAAACTTGGGGTTAATTGGGCTATCCATTCTAATTGGACTGCTAATTGCGACATTCTGGAAAATGCGCCTTGAGCTTTTTCGAGATTTTGAATGGGGGCGATATCGATTGGGCTTCTTCGCGGCAATAGTACTTCACGCCTGCACGGAACGAACCTTCGGATCGGGCCAGCCACTCTGGTTTGTTTTCTATATCATTGCTCTGGACTATCCACGAAGTTACCTCACGATTGTAGACCCATCGGTGGGAGTTGCGGGATCAGAAGAGAGCCGGGAATTCGCGTATGCCGAGGGAGAACCCTAACGCGGGCGTTCTCTTTAGCACGGATATACAGTAAAAATATGGAGCACATGGGATATCTGGGAAATTATAGGGATCTCGGACAAGCGGCAGCGGAGATTCAGGCACGACTACAAGCGCGTTGTGGCGCTGCTGGTCAGGCGACGTGGCATGGCTATTGCTATTATTGCTATTATGGTGATCACAACACGCCGGGCGACGATCTCTCGACCATGCCGATTGGCATCTTTCCCCTGCTTGGGTGCGGTTTTCGTTACCGTTTTCCTGGCTGCTGCTGACGTCGAGCTAAGAGCAGCCACGATCACCGCTGCAAGCGTCTCCCTCCTTGATGTCAGCGCCGCCGTTGCCTCCGCGGTGGACGGCGACAGCGTGATCATTCCGGCTGGCACGGCACGCTGGACTAGTAATCTTGTTATTATCAAGGCTATTACGCTAATTGGACAGACCACGACCGACTCAGTGGCCGGGACCGCCGTCGATAATACGATCGTCGTAGATAATCTACCGAGCACTCAAGGCAACCCTCCCATTACGATTAGTTCGTCCTCTGGAAAATCATATCGCATCAGCGGGATTACCTTCCAAGATGCTCGCACTACTCAAACCCTTAATGGTTATATATCTTTAATTGGTCAGTCACAGGCAGTGAGAGTGGATCACTGCCATTTTAAGCCAATGGCTTACCAATCGATCGATATCCAAGTCGCGGGAGGAGTGTATGGAGTAGCAGATCATAATGTTATGGAACTTGCGCACACGCAATCCTTCCATCTTGTCAATGGGAATGCCGGGGCATCGGACATACTCGGTAACGCTGCCTGGGCTGCCCCGACAGGTTGGGGTAGTGCTAATTTCTTTTTTGTGGAAGATAACTATATCAAGAATACACTGACAACAGCGATAGGTGCTACTGATGGTACTAGCGGATGTAGATTCGTGTTTCGTCATAATCATTGTTACAGCGTTCATATCACTAACCACGGAACCGAAGGCACGGCTAGAGGATGCAGAGCGATAGAAGTTTACAACAATGATTTTCACAACTCGCTCGCGGATACACCTGGCTTCCTGCGTAGCGGCGGACTTCTCCTTTACAATAACACTTGGGACGGTACAACTCTAACTAGTGACGGCTTTGCACTCATTTGAGATTTGGCCTGACCAAGCAATAACGGGATGGCAGGGCGGAGACGGCAGCAGCCCTTGGGATGTCAATGATACGGAAGGAAATGGAACCTGGGTAGAAGGTCACACGCCGCACCTGTATTTCCCGTCTTCTGGCTACGCTACGGCTGCTAGTGGAACCAGTAGCACTAAAATTGTGGACAGCGGCACCCCAAACTGGTCGACTGACAAATGGAAGAACTTCGGGGTAAAAAGAGCTTCCGATGGTGAAATTGCAATTATTAATGGAAATACAAGTAACACTCTTTCGGTGAACTACACAGGAGGTGCTGGCTCCCCCGGCACAATATGGGCAGCGCGCGATCAATATCAGATTCACAGGGTTCTAGTGATCCTTGGCCGATCAGGAAGAGGTCAGGGCGACTTAGTCACAGGCAGTCCGGGGAATTTACTTAACAGCGTAACCGGGACAAAAGCTTGGCCGCATCAGATCCTAGATCCAGTTTACGGATGGAACAACTATCAAGGGGCTAAGTACATTCCAGTTGTTAGTCCAGGGAACACTTTTGTTGAGAATCGAGAATTTTATAACCAAGCGGCTCCAGTAAGCGGAGTGCAAACAACTGGAGTTGGTATTGGAACGCTTGCAAATCGTCCGACCAGCGGTGTGGGCGGCGTAGACATCGCGGGAGTTACGCCAAATCCTCCAGGGACGGCTTACTGGGCCACAGACGTGCCGAGTATCAACGGAAGCACAGATAACGGCGCGCTTGATGTTTGGACGCGCGGAGCATGGGTACTCTATTATCAGCCCTACGTTTATCCGCATCCTTTGGTGAGTGGCTCATTTGGTCCACCCGAGAATCTTAGAATCATTCCGACACCCACTGCAACACCGACGCCAACTCCAGAGCCAACTCCGACGCCAACTCCAGAGCCGACTCCGACTCCAACGCCTACTGATACTCCGACTCCAACACCCACGCCGGAGCCGACTCCGACTCCAACGCCTACTGATACTCCAACTCCAACGCCAACGCCTTAGCCAACGCCGTCTGCCCTCCCCTTAGGCCTGCCTTCTCACTGCTAGAGACCGATAATCCGGGTAGCAGAACATCCTTTGCAATCCAGCACCAAACGGATGTTAAGACAGGCGCGTTGATTGCGCCTGTCGGGCGCAGGTCAAGGTGAATGACGACGCCGGGCTCGGCTCCTCGACAATGTATTGCGCTACGGCCTGATCCCCGCTGGATCACTCTGGACGACGCCCCCCGCACACGGTGGAGATTGTAATCTATTCTTACCAAGTGGCCGAGAACCTGGGCGCCGATCTCATTTGAGCTGGCTGTCGAGTAATGTTAGGGCAGCCGTGAAGGTTATCGAGAAAGGGAAAGTCCTCATCATCGTCGAAAACTTGTCGGTCCCATTTTGACCGGCGCGTGTGGCGGGAATGCATGGCTTTGGTCGAAGCCGGCTATCAGGTTTCAGTCATCGACCGCGGGTTGTGGATCGCTCTGCCACGGGAAGTTGATGCCCGGTGGAGGGAACGACATAGCATGGAGCTTGTTAATGAAAATGGAAAATGGCGCATTCGGGGAGCTGGGGCCGAGCGTGCCAACGTGGCTTACGCCTCGTTCGGAGATGG
>QHRC01000216.1:0-561 GCA_003219995.1 Verrucomicrobiota bacterium | reverse complement strand
TCACAAGCTGCTCATCACTCTCGACCAGCCCTGCCGAGGGAGAAGTGACCCTCCTCCTGCTAAGTGCCCGCCGTCGCCGGCGTGGCAGCACAACGCATTGGAGCCATGTTACTCTTGGAATAATACGCTAAATGGAGAACCCGTGAACCTTAAATACAATGAGGCCAACAAACGTCTGAAAGAAAATGTTGGCTTTTACAACAACACGCCCATGCCGGGTTATAAACCTTACCCTTATCCGCATCCTTTGACAAAGGAGCGCTAGAAAGGCTGTAACGTTGACTAAAAATCGGCGAGACATTTCTAAGCCCAATGTATGAATCTGGACGTGCCGTTCCTAACGGAGCTTTTGGTTTGTTGGTTCGCGATAGGTATAAACCTGTCGCTCCTAGGGAGCTAACGTCGTAAGCCGTTGTAACGATTCAACGATTTAACCTTTTAACGTCTCCTCTCGTATCCGACCTCCGGTCTCTGATGTCTGATCTCTGGACAGATGAAATACGTTCTCATTACTCCCGCTCACAACGAGGGGAGGTTTACCCGGAAAACCCTCGAAAGCTT
>QHRC01000215.1:2831-4829 GCA_003219995.1 Verrucomicrobiota bacterium | reverse complement strand
AGAAGATGAGTTGAGCGACTTATTCTTCGGCCGCTTCAACTCTTCATCGCTTTAACCCTTGAACGATGAAAACAGCAGTTTTCAAGATCTGGCGGGGCGACGCGAATGGGGGCGGGTTTCGTGATTACACGACGGAGATTTCCGAAGGCATGGTCGTGCTCGATGCCGTCCATGACATTCAGCGCACGCAGGCTGGCGACCTCGCATGTCGATGGAACTGCAAGGCGGGAAAGTGTGGATCGTGCTCGGCGGAAGTGAACGGGATTCCGAAATTGATGTGCATGACGCGCATGAGCGATCTGCCGTTGGATAAGCCGATCATGATTGAGCCGATGAAGGCGTTTCCGATCATCAAAGATTTGATTACGGATGTGTCCTGGAATTTTGAAGTGAAGAAAAAGATCAAGAAATTTAAGCCGCGGCCGCCGGACGCGCCGGACGGCACGTGGCGGATGGCCCAGGAAGATATCGATCGGGTGCAGGAATTCCGGAAATGCATCGAATGTTTCCTTTGTCAGGATGTTTGTCACGTTCTGCGCGATCATCAGATGCACGACAAATTTATCGGCCCACGCTTTTTGATTCACGTCGCTGCGCTCGAGATGCATCCGCTCGACACGGAGGATCGCATCGAGGAACTGCGTAATGCGCAGGGGATTGGTTATTGCAACATCACCAAGTGCTGCACGAAAGTTTGCCCGGAAAGCATTGAGATTACCGATAACGGGATCATTCCGCTAAAGGAGCGCGTGGTGGATGACTTTTATGATCCGCTCGGCTGGCTCTGGAAATGGTTGAAGAAGAAGTCGGATCGTTAAAGAGGTTACAAAGTTAAAATGTTACAAAGTGAAGACAGCGCGCTATTAAATCTCTTTGTAACGATGTAACTGTTTTAACTTTTTTAACTCGCACCAAAAATCATGTCCGAATTGAAAAAGTTATCAAAGGAAGCCATTCCGGCTGCGCTCGAAAAGGCCGAGCGCTATCGTTTGTTGAACGAGCCGGGTGAAGCCGAAAGCATTTGTCTCGATGTCCTGCGAGCCGATCCGGAAAATCAGGAGGCAGTCGTTACGCTTCTGCTCGCCCTGACCGATCGGTTTGAAAAAGGCTATGGCGTAAGTGACACACAGGCGAAGGAATTATTGTCCCGCATCACGAGCGAGTACGAACGCGCTTATTACGCGGGAATTTTCAACGAGCGCCGTGCCAAAGCCAAGCTGAGACAAGGCATACCGGATTGCCGATTTCAAGCTTACGATCTTTTCCGCGAGGCGATGACATGGTTCGAAAAGGCGGAAGCAATCCGTCCGCCTGGCAACGACGATGCGTTGCTGCGCTGGAACACGTGCGCGCGAATCATTGAGCGGAACAAACTCGTTCCGCGGGAGGAAGAAGAGCGAACCGAATATCCTTTGGAGTAACCCGTAACATAGGCTTCCAGCCTGTCAGGCAAGATGCCTGAGTTACGCTGGAGCAAACTCTTGACAGCAAAGCAGCGACGATGATGAGGATAGATGACGATTTCGCCCGATTCGAACACGAAGGTTGGCAGCGGGTGGCGGACCAATACGACTCGGTCTGGTCGTTACTCACGCGACAGTTCATTCCGTATTTAATCGACGCAGCGCAAATCGCGCCGGCCATGTCGTTGCTGGATGTGGCGTGTGGGCCGGGCTATGTCTCCGCTGCGGCCAGGCAGCTCGGCGCCATCCCGACCGGTATCGATTTCTCGAATAAGATGGTCGCAATCGCGAAACGGCTCTTCCCGGAAATCGATTTCATCGAAGGCAATGCACAGAAGTTGCCGTTCGCGGACGCGAGCTTCGAGCGCGTTCTGATGAATTTCGGATTGCTCCATCTTTCTCGACCTGAGCAAGCGTGCTCGGAAGCATTTCGCGTCTTGCGACGTGGTGGAAAATTTGGCTTCACCGTCTGGGCGGAACCGCACGAAAATCCCGGCGGGAAAATTGTGAACGACGCCGTCGAAGCGCATGCCGA
>QHRC01000215.1:0-2756 GCA_003219995.1 Verrucomicrobiota bacterium | reverse complement strand
TCCGATGGCGGGGCGATGAGTTTTCAGACACATCTCGTGGAATGGAATGTTCCAACGGCGCGATACCTCTTCGAGGCCGAGCGCGATGCCGGAGTGCGAACAGCCGGGTTACTGGCGCGGCAAACATCGGACCGGCTCGATACGATCATGCGAGCAATTGAAAACGGCGTGAGACGCTACGCAAAAGGCGACCGCTTTATCATCCCGATGGCGGCGCACATTATCATGATCTCAAAATAACCTCGTCGCGGGATGTAGCCGCCTCGCTCTGTCGAAGCGTTTTTGTGCGCGGGATCACGGCGACAGAGCGCCGTGGCTAGAGCAGCGCACCGCCGCAGCTTGAGCCGGCGCCGGCCGTGCAGCCAAAGCAGTGTTCACCGCTCATGATCTCGCGATTGTCGATCTTATCCGGATCGACATCCCACAAGAAAAGCCCCGACTCGTCGGAATTCTGCCAATGCATCTCAAGTTGCTGATTAAAATCGCAATCATAAACCTCTCCGCGCCATCCCACGCTGATCGTGTTGCGGCACATGAGGCCGTCGATGGTTGCTGGATTGAACGCGTTGATGAGCAGCTCCATGTATTCCTCGAGATTGTTGTTGTGTCGCAGATAAGCGGCAAAGCGCCCGATCGGAAGATTCGTGATCGTGTAGAGGTTGTTGAAGACGATGCCGAAATTTGCCGCGAGCTCGCGCTTGAAATCCGCCTCCAGTCCGGCTTGCGGACCCGGTAGAAAAGCACCGACTGGATTGTAAACGAGATGGAGAGGGAGATCGACATCCGCTCCGTAGCCTAACGAGTTGAGTAATTGCAATGCGGCGATGCTGCTATCGAACACGCCTTCGCCGCGCTGCGCATCCACGTTTGCCGCCGAGTAGCACGGCATCGAGGCGATAATCTCCACATGGTGTGCGGCGAGAAATTCCGGCAGATCTTCGTAACCGGGCTCGACCAAGATCGTGAGATTACAGCGATCGATCACGTGCCGTGGCGGCTCAAATGCTTTGGTGCGTAGCACGAAATACCGAAAATCCGGAATCATCTCCGGCGCGCCGCCGGTAAGATCGACAGTTGAAATGCCCGTCTTGTCCAGCCAGTCGATGATTCGATCAATCGTTTCGCGCGTCATGATTTCCTTGCGCTTCGGACCGGCGTTCACGTGACAATGCATGCAGGTGAGATTGCACAGCTTGCCGACGTTGACCTGAAGAATTTCGGGCCGCGTGCGCCGAAGTTTCAAGCCTTCCTTAAAAAGTCGCGCAGAGAACCGGCTCATGCTTTAAGCCTGCATGTTATCGCAAGATGAAAAAATAGCAGCGAAAACAAAATGGTTCGATTGTGTCATGGATAGAAGGACGCGGCGGCTACGTTTGCACGCTGTCGAACGCGGGTTTTGCGTGAGGCAAACCAACCGACCATCCGCTCCAAGATCGACATCGGCATGTGTACTAAATAAAGCGTCATGATCAGCAGGTAGAAAAGGCTCGTGCACAACGGTCCTAGCGCTTCGTAATGCCGCGCGCTCGTCTGAATCTTGAGGGGAATCTGCCGGACCCGGCCCAGGGCGCGCAGTCTACGATAAAAGTCAGCGTCTTCCAGCAGCGGCTGATTTTCCAGCAGCGGCTGATTGGGGTAGCCGTCGAGCGCAAAGAAATTTTCCCTGCCACAGAATAATCCGCGATCACCCAATGCAATACGGAACAGATTCACGCAAAGATCGCCGACAGCGTCCCGGATGCGGTAGATCCAGCGCGTCGGAACGATCTGTAGGCGAAAGCAACCTCCAACAACAGAGGGATTGCTGAGCGCTTTTTCAATCGCCGCCAGCGAATTTTCGGCAATATGTGAGTCGGCGTGAAGGAACCACAGAATTTCGCCGTGCGCGATCTGCGCTCCGGCATTCATCTGCCGTGCGCGCCCGGGAACGTTCTTGATGACATGATCGGCCAGGTTGCGGCAAAGTTCGAAAGTTCCATCCTCGCTCCCGCCTTCAACCACGATGATCTCAGCGCCCGGCGCGGCGGCGCGTAAATGCTCGAGAAACCCGTGAATGATCGCGGCTTCGTTCAACACGGGGACGATAATGGAGACAATTACGGCCATTCAGACTACGATTTTTCTCGCATCAATACAGTATTCGCACGAGCGATATCATCGACGGAACTGACGCATGAAAAGATATGGCAAGCCAATTGTGTTCGCGCTGGTGCTTATCGCTTTTTCAGCCGTCGCCGCGGCTTTCCCGGTGCGTGACTGGATTCGAGCGTTGGCAAACTGGATGGAGCAACTTGGTCCGGCGGGGGTGGCTGTTTTCATCGGCATCTACGCGATTGCGACCGTCTTGTTATTTCCTGGTTGGATTTTCACGGTGACGGCGGGACTTATTTTCGGTGTCGTCGGCGGAACCGCAGCGGCGTTGAGTGGCGCGACGCTTGGCGCGGCATTAGCGTTTCTCGTTGCGCGTTACCTTGTCCGCGACAGCATTCAAAAATTCGCGAAATCGTATCCTCGATTTCAGGCCATCGACCAGGCAATCGGCGAGAATGGCTGGAAGATCGTCGGCTTGCTCCGTTTAAATCCGCTCATTCCGTTCAACATCAGCAATTATTTCTACGGCATCACCGCGATTCCGTTTTGGCAGTATGTGTTGGTTTCGGTTATTGGGATGCTACCGGGCGCGCTCCTCTATGCTTATCTCGGCGCCGTTGGAAAGGCGACTATTGGCGCCGGATCGCCGCCGAGCATTGGACGCT
>QHRC01000214.1:927-4184 GCA_003219995.1 Verrucomicrobiota bacterium | reverse complement strand
TCGATCCGGAAGCAGGTGGATCGAGCAGTCCCTTGCTCGATATTCGAGATTCAAGCGGCGAGGCCGTGTGTTATTCTATATCAGCACTATATCAGCTCAGCATCGCCCGCGGAGCGGCCGATTCACCTGCATTCGGTTCCTCGGCGACAAAGCACAAAATATAGCGGTAGGGCGGCGGCCGTCCCCCGCCAATTGTATGATTTTGCCCTTGTAACCCGTTCTCACTCGCTATATTGACGGTCGAGGCTGACATTTCAGTCGCGGCATGCATTTACAATCGCTCGAACTTCTCGGCTTTAAATCGTTCGCCGATAAAACGATTTTTAATTTTCACGAGGGCGTTACCGCCATTGTCGGTCCAAACGGTTGCGGAAAATCCAATTTGCTTGATGCCGTGCGCTGGGTGCTCGGCGAGCAATCCGCCAAATCGCTTCGCGGCGGTGAAATGGCTGACGTCATTTTCAACGGGAGTGACACGCGCAAGCCGGTCGGTTTTGCCGAAGTCGCCGAAGTCTCGCTCACCTTCACTGATTGCGCGACCGAGCTCGAGGTCGATTGGCATGACGTGCGCGTGACGCGCCGCGTTTATCGCGACGGCAACTCCGAATATTTGCTCAACAAGACAGCCTGCCGTTTGCGCGATATTCAGAATCTCTTTGCCGACACCGGCGTCGCTCGCAGCGCCTACTCCATGATGGAGCAAGGCAAAATCGACATGATCCTCAGCTCGCGACCGGAAGATCGCCGCGCGATTTTTGAAGAAGCGGCCGGTATTACCAAATACAAAACGCAGAAACGCGAAGCGCTGCGCAAACTGGAAGCGACGGAAGCGAACCTTTTGCGCATCGGTGACATCATCAAAGAGGTCAAACGGCAAATCGGCTCGTTGCAACGGCAGGCGGGCAAGGCGCGAAGATATCAGGCATTACACGCGGATTTGCGCGTGCTCGACACTCATTATTCCCGAAGACAACTCGAGGCACTCGAGACCAAGCGGCAAGAATGTCAGCGCCAGATCAATCGTCTGAGCGAGTCCGAACAACAAGCGCGTGCCCGGATCGACGCTGGCGAAACGACGCTGGCGGAAGAACGGCAGCGGCTGGACAAGATCGATAGAGAGATCGCCGATGGCCGGGCCCAGGCGCAACAGTGGCAAAGTGAAATCGCCGCGCATCGCACTCGGATCGAGCTGAACAAGCAACGCGCGCAAGAATTGAACGAAATGCTCGAGCGCTCGCGCCAGGACATTGCGGCTGCGGAAGCGAAGCGCAATCAGCAAAGCGCGGCCATGCAGGAAGCGAACGTGCTCATCGAAAAAACAGAAAAGCTATTACAAGCGAAAGAAGCGGAACTGAAACAATTGACCGACGAAATGTCGGAGCTGCGGGCGAAGCGGACGGCGGACGATGCGGAGCTGGCACGATTGGAATTGGCGCTCACGAAAAATGAGGAGCGGATCAACGCTCTCGAGGACGAATTGTCCGGCATCACGATTCGCCGGGACGCGACCGGCGAACACTTGAAGGAAGTCGATACCGCCATTTCAAAAGCACGCGGCGCACGTGACAAAATTGAAAAGGAATTTGCCGCGGCACGCTCGGCTTCGGAGAAAGGGGAAAAAAATACCTACGCTCTGGCGGCCCGGGCACACGAAACCGAGGCGCAGTTGGAGCAGGATCGACAATTGCTGGCCGGCGCCGAAAAAGGTTTGATCGAAATCGAACGGGCGCTTGCTGAAAAAGAATCGCGACTCGATGTGCTCAAGCAGCTCGTCGAGGAGGGCGAAGGTCTCGCGCAAGGTTCGCAGGCAGTGCTGAAAGGTCTCGACGACCCGAAACGATTCCAGCCTGCGGTTCTCGGCTCGCTCGTCGCCCGGATCGATGTCGATCCAAAATTTTCCTTCCCGATTGAAGCCGCCCTCGGACGGAATTTGCACACCGTCGTATTGCAAAATTCTGAGATGACAGCCGAGATCATGGCTGCTCTGACCGACAGCAAACTGGGCCAGGCCGCGCTCTTTGCTCCGGGCTTGGGTGACTCACCGACCGAGTCAAAGCGAACGGTTCTTCCGGAGCGCGCAATCGCATGGGCCACCGACAAGATTGATGCGCCGGAAACACTTCAACCGCTTGTCCGGCAACTGTTGCGTGATGTCGCGATCTTCGAGAATCTCGATCACGCGCTTCGTTTCAAGAAAACTTCACCGGGTCTTGCCGCGGCGACACTGGCCGGTGAATTCATCTCCGCCGAAGGAATCGTTTTCGGCGGACGCGGCAGCGCACAAAAGGAATCATTGCTCGAACGCAAATCGCGCATCTCCATTCTGACAGCGGAATTGTCCGTCTTGAACGCGCAACGAGACGGGCTGCGCCAAAAACGGGACGAGGCGAAAACAAAATCGGAAAAAACGGCGCGCGATCTGGAGGAAGCGCGCACCAAACAACAAGCGGCGGATCTGGCGCGCTCGGCCGCGAGAAATAGCAGCGCGCTGCTCGAACGTGAGCTCCAGGAAGCGGCGCAAAAGATCGACAACTTCATCTCGGAACGGTCCGCGCTAGCGCAACAACTGGACAGCGCGGATGCAAAGATAACGGCGATGGAGACGGAATTGGAAGCGGGGCGCGATGAGTTCGGCGCCGAGCAAGGTCGACAATCAACCATTAAGGCCGAACGCGAGAAAGCAGCCGAAGACGAAGAGAAATGCGCGGAGAAATTGACGGAGTTGCGATTGGCAGTCGTGACCGAGCGGCAGCGCCTGGAAAATTTGATCGCGCAACGCAATCCAATGGAAGCGCGGGAAACGGAGCTGAACGAACTGATCGTCGTGCGTAACGCCGACATAGTTACTTTTGAGAAACGGCTGGCAACACAGACAGTCGAATCAACTGCCGCTGGAGAAGCGATCGAACAACAAACTGCTTCGTCGGCCGATTCTGAAAGAACCTTGTCCAAACTCGCGGATCAACGGGCGAAACAGATCGGGACCATCAACGAGCGCGAAACCGACCTGCGCAAGGTGCGCGATTCGCTCAGTGAGCTGCACGATCACCGCGGCCAGGAGCAAGTTCGACAGAGCCAGTTGCAAATGAAGATCGACAACCTGACGGAACGTGTCGCACAACGTTATCAAGTCGATCTCCGCGCGTTCCAGACGGATGAAAAAACGTTCGAAAAAACTTTGCTCGCGCAATTAAAGCGCGGCTTGGGGAGCGCACGCGCCTCGCGTGCAATCGTCGGCGCCTCCGCCGACGAGACAA
>QHRC01000214.1:0-849 GCA_003219995.1 Verrucomicrobiota bacterium | reverse complement strand
CCGGAAGTTGTCGATCTTGGCGACAGTGATCTGGAAAAGTTGATTGTCGATCTTACCCGCCAGCTCGACAACATGGGCCCGGTCAATCTCGACGCTGTCCATGAATACGACGAGCTCGAAGAGCGCTATAAGTTTTTGGAAAAGCAAAACAACGATCTCACAGCGGCGCGCCGAGAATTGCTCGATGTGATCGCGCGGATCAATTCGACGACCAAGAAATTGTTTGCCGAAACCTTCGCGCAAGTGCGGGTGAACTTCCGCGAAATGTTTGCCGAAATGTTCGGCGGCGGCCGCGCGGATTTATCGCTGATGGATGAAAGCGATCCGCTCAATTGCGGGATCGAGATCACGGCAAAACCCCCGGGTAAGCAGCTGCAAAGCATTTCGCTGCTAAGCGGTGGCGAGCGTTCGATGGTGGCCGTCGCGCTATTATTCGCGATTTACATGGTGCGGCCGAGTCCCTTCTGCGTGCTCGACGAAGTGGATGCAGCTCTGGACGAGAGCAGCATCAACCGCTTCATACGCGTCCTTGAGCGGTTCGTCGCGCAAAGCCAGTTCGTCATCATCACCCACAACAAGCGCACGATCGCGAAAGCAGACGTGCTCTACGGCGTGACGATGGAAGAGCGGGGCGTGAGCAAGCTCGTCGGGATGAAATTAACGGAGCGTCCATCAAGCGAACAGAAACCGACCGAGCGTGAAGCAATTTCTTCGCAACGGCAGTTCGGGCTCGCGGAAAACGGTCACGCCGAGGAAAAGTCGAATTTCGCAGCGAGCCGATAGGTAGGGGCGATTGACCGCAATCGCCCGCGGGCGGTTCAGTGAACCGCCCCTACCTTTCAAAAAATT
>QHRC01000213.1 GCA_003219995.1 Verrucomicrobiota bacterium | reverse complement strand
GCCGGAGCGGGTGAAAGCCGATTACGAAACGATGAATCTCACGACCGGACCGCATCCGATGAAGCTATTACGGGAAAATTTACCGAATATTTGGCGCGCGTCCGATCTCGCCCAGGCGAAGCATGGGTCGATCGTTCAAATCGCCGGCAATGTCATTTGCCGTCAACGCCCTGGGACGGCGAAAGGCTTCGTTTTCATCAGCCTGGAAGATGAGACCGGGGTTTCAAATGCAATTGTCGATCCAAACTTGTTTGAGCGCTTTCGTCTTTTAATCACGGAGGAAGCGTTTCTGCTCATCGAAGGCGAAGTGCAAAACTCCGACAGCGTCGTTTTAATCAAAACGCGCCATATCAAAGCGCTGCCGCATGAACGACTAGTTGGAAGCGAGTCGCACGACTTTCATTGAGCTGTAGCCGCTTCGCTATGCGAAGCGCCGCTGCGTTTGCAAATCTCCCATGCACCGCGCCGCCCACAGGGCGGCGGCTACAGTTATTCGCCGGCGTGACGTCGGGCCGGCTCCTTTGGCGATGCTGGCCTCCCCACCGGCTTGTGATCGGACTTGATCCATTCGGTGTGAAACACACCCGGTTTGTCGACGCGTTCGTAAGTGTGCGCGCCGAAGAAGTCGCGTTGCGCCTGGAGCAAATTCGAAGGTAGCCGTGCTTGGCGATAACTGTCGAAGTAAGCGAGCGAGGCGGAAAATGCCGGGACGGCCACGCCGTGTTCGACAGCTGTGGCAACGGCTACGCGCCAGTTGTCCTGCGTTTTCTCGATGATCCCGGTGAAATAACGATCGAGAAGAAGATTGTGGAGCGCGGCATCGCGTTCATAAGCTTCGACAATGCAGTTGAGAAATTTTGCGCGAATGATGCACCCGCCGTTTGAAATCGTCCAGCGAATGAAATTGTTCGCCACCGCGAATCCGTCCTTTGGCGGATCGATCTTGTCCGGTCGCCGCGGCGACACTCGCCGTGGCGAGCCGTTGCCTGATCAGTTCTTCGGCGTGCTCCTGGCGGATGCCGTTCACGACACAAAATCCCAGGCGAAAGGTATCATCGGAAACAACCGTGCAACGCCAGGCCGATTTTTGCACGCAGACGGGTTGAATTTTCAGTCCATGCCGGCCCGCGTCTTTCACAATCGTTGCCGGCGTGTAAAAGCCCATCGGCTGATTATTGAGCAGGCTCGCGTAAAACTCCGGCGCGCGATGCACTTTCAAATAAGCGCTGCCATAAGCCAGGATCGCGAAACTGATCGCGTGCGATTCGGGAAACCCGTAAAGCGCAAATGAGCTAATCGATTGAATGATCTTGTCGATCTTGTCCGGCGCAATATTTTTGCGCTCCATCGCCGCGCGCAATTTCACGCTCACTTTTTGCATCCGTTCCTCCGACCGATGGAAACTGAGAGCGCGCCGCAATTCCTCCGCTTCGTTGCCGGAAAAATCGGCCATGATCATGGCGATCTTGAGCATTTGCTCCTGAAACAAAGGGACGCCAAGGGTGCGGCCAAGCACTGGCTCGAGCCGCGGATCGAAATATGTGACTGGCTCGCGGCCGGCGCGCCGTGCCAGATAGGGATGCACCATGTCGCCCTGGATCGGCCCCGGCCGGATGATCGCGACTTCAATCACCACGTCGTAAAAACATTTTGGTTTCATCCGCGGCAACGTCGCCATTTGCGCCCGGCTCTCGATTTGAAACACACCGATGGTGTCGGCTTTCTGCATGATTGCGAAGGTGGCGTCGTCATCTTTCGGAATATGGGCCAGATCGAGAGGCCGGCCGCGTTCGCGACAAAGCTCGAGCGCGTCCTGCATGACCGACATCATGCCGAGCCCGAGCAAATCCACTTTCACGATGCCGAGGTCCTCGCAATCGTCCTTGTCCCATTGCGCCACGACCCGGCCCGTCATCGAGGCGTTTTCCAGCGGCACGAACGAACTCAATTTGTTCTGGCAAATGATCATCCCGCCGGAATGCTGCCCGAGATGACGCGGCAATCCGTAAATTGCCCGATACAGCCGGACGAAGGCCGGCATCCGCGGATGCGATTTCGGTAAACCCGCCTGCTCGATTTGCGATTCGATCTCGAGCGTGTGCGGGAAATCGCCATTGGCGAACA
>QHRC01000212.1 GCA_003219995.1 Verrucomicrobiota bacterium | reverse complement strand
ATAATCAGCGTAGCGCCTTTCTCGTCCAGATATTTGGCCTCGTAAGAATAGAATTCATGCGTCGGGTCGATCTCACCCGGAACGCTTACCAGTGGGTCGGCTCCTCCGTCCGGATTTTCCAGAACTGACACTTCGATCTCGCGCGCGTTCACGGCGGCTTCGACGAGGACTTTCGTGTCATATTTGAACGCGTCTTCGAGCGCCGTGTTGAGCCGACTCTGTTCCTTCACCTTGTGCACGCCGACGCTTGAGCCAAGGTTCGCCGGCTTTACGAAGACAGGATAGCCAAGCTCCTTTTCAATCCTCTTCGCTGACTGCTGCTTTTCCTTTCTCCAAAGTTCATGCTTCAATGAAACATAAGAAACGATCGGAAGCCCCGCGTCACGAGCCACACGTTTTGTTATCTCCTTGTCCATCGCGACGGCGGATGCGAGCACTCCGCATCCAACGTACGGAAGATCAGCGAGCTCGAGTAATCCTTGAATTGTTCCGTCTTCGCAGAGAGGCCCATGCATGACGGGAAATACCACGTCGATGCCTCGTGCTTCTCCACTTTCACCCAAGCGGATCAACGCGCTGCCACTATTTGGGTCTGCCGGATTCGGCGGGAGCACAACTTTCGGCGCGTCCTTGAAAACGGGCAGAGATTTTTTTCCTTCCAGTAGAGAAATGTCGTTGAGATGCCAGCGACCCTGCTTGTCAATCGCTACAGGCACAATCTCAAAGCGATCGCGATCCAGGTAATTGATGACTGACGCAGCTGATTGAAGCGAAACTTCATGTTCTCCTGATCGACCGCCGTAGAGGACGGCCACGCGTAGCTTCTTCATACAGCTGGCATATCAGCGTGGTTGCTTCGTTTGATTCACTTGCGCGCGAGCAATTGGCGCAAAACAAACGGCAAGATGCCGCCGTGCTTGTAATAATCGACTTCGATCGGGGTATCGATGCGCAACTTCACCGGCACGGAACGGGATTGTCGATCTTTGCCTTGAATCTCCAGCGTTACCTGCTGGCCTGGCTGAATTGCATCGGACAAACCGGTAATCGAGAAAGTTTCCGAACCATCGAGTCCGAGCGATTGCGCAGTGGTTCCATCGGCAAACTGCAAAGGCAACACGCCCATGCCGACAAGGTTCGAGCGATGAATTCGCTCGAAACTCGCGGCCACCACCGCTTTGATGCCCAGCAGACGCGTTCCTTTTGCCGCCCAATCGCGCGAGGAACCGGTTCCGTACTCATGCCCGGCTAAAATTATGAGCGGACTTTTCGTCTCCGCATATTTCATCGCCGCGTCGAAGATCGACATCTGCTCTCCGGTTTCCGGTTTCCGATCTGCCTGTCCGGCTCGGACTCCGAAATATTTGGTCACGCCCCCTTCCGTTCCCGGCATCATCAAATTTTTGATTCGCACATTCGCGAACGTTCCGCGGGTCATGACGAGATCGTTTCCGCGTCGGCTGCCGTAGCTGTTGAAATCTTGCGGCTCAATTCCGCGCGACATCAAATACTCGCCCGCCGGCGAAGTGGCCTTGATTGCACCCGCCGGCGAAATGTGGTCGGTCGTCACGGAGTCGCCGAAAATTCCGAGCGCGCGTGCCCCGGTGACATTGTCGATCTTACCGGCCGACATCGAAAAGTTCTCGAAGAACGGCGGTTCGTGAATGTAATCGCTTTTCTCGTCCCACTGATAGATGTCGCCTGTGCTCGAGGGAATTTCGTTCCATTTCGGGTTTTGATCGGCGAAGTCGCGATAAAGCTTGCGGAAAATTTCCGGCTTGAGCGCTGATTGCATCGCATCGCGAATTTCGGTTAGCGACGGCCAGAGATCGCGCAGAAAAGTTTCTTTGCCATCTTTATCTTTGCCGATGGGCTCCCGCGAGAGATCAAGATCGACACGTCCGGCCAGCGCGAACGCGACCACCAGCGGTGGCGACATGAGAAAGTTTGCTTTGATGTTTTGGTGTACGCGCGCCTCGAAATTGCGGTTTCCCGAAAGCACCGACGCCGCGACCAGATCGTAATCGTGGATCGCTTTCTCGATCTTCGGATGGAGTGGGCCGGAATTGCCGATGCAGGTTGTGCAACCGTACCCGACGAGGTTGAACCCGAGTTGATCGAGGTATGTTTGCAGGCCGGTCTTTTGGAGATAATCGGAAACGACACGCGAACCTGGCGCGAGCGAAGTTTTTACCGCGGGATCGACCTTCAGTCCGCGCTCGACCGCCTTTTTCGCGAGCAATCCCGCTGCCAGCATCACGCTGGGATTGCTCGTGTTCGTGCAACTCGTGATCGCCGCGATCAACACGCTGCCATGACCGATCCGGCTTTGACCATGGTGGAAAGGGTCGGCGGCCGAATCTTTTAATTCGCGCGCCGTGTCGGGTGTCGGCCGGTTTGTTACCATTTCGGCTTTGTTGCGTTCCTCGCCAGGTTCCATACCTGACTCGGGCCCGTCGGTTGATGCCATCTCGCCGTTCCCCGGAGCGGTTCCGTTCAACTGCACCAAATGTTTCGCGCTAAGATCGACATCTTCTTTGCCGTAGCCGCCGTCTTTAACTGGCTTTCGCAGGAGTGAGCAAGGGAAGATTGATCCGATCTTGCGGTCGTTTCGGCCCCGCCACGCCCGGCTGGACGTCGCTCAGATTCAATTCAAGATCGACGCTGTAATCGATCTCGCCTTTGCGCGGCATGCCAAACATTTTTTGGGCGCGAAAATAATTCTCGAACGCCGCGCACTGCTCATCGGTGCGCCCGGTCGCTCGCAAGTAATTTACCGACTCTTGATCGACCGGGAAATATCCCATGGTCGCGCCGTACTCGGGCGACATGTTTCCGATCGTTGCGCGATCCGGAACGGGAAGCGACGCCGCGCCTTCGCCATAAAATTCGACGAATTTTCCAACAACCTTTTCCGCACGCAGCATTTCTGTGATGTGCAACACGAGATCGGTCGCGGTGACGCCTTCGCACAACTGTCCGGTTAGGTGCACGCCGACGACTTCCGGTGTTAAAAAATACACGGGTTGCCCGAGCATTCCCGCTTCCGCTTCAATTCCGCCTACGCCCCAGCCAACCACGCCGAGCCCGTTGATCATAGTGGTGTGCGAATCGGTCCCGACCAGAGTGTCCGGGTAGAACATTTCTACTTTAGAATTTCTACTTTCTACTTTCTGCGACAGCACGCCTTTTGCGAGGTACTCTAAATTGACTTGATGAACGATGCCTATGCCTGGCGGGATCAGTTGGAAAGTACTGAAGGCCTGCTGTCCCCATTTTAAAAACTGATAGCGCTCGCGGTTTCGTTTGAATTCCATTTCCAAATTCAAACGCAGCGCCTGCGCCGAGCCGAAAAAATCGACCTGCACGGAGTGATCGACGACCAGATCGACCGGCACGAGCGGCTCAATGATTTTCGGATCGCCGCCGAGTCGCTTCACCGTGCTGCGCATCG
>QHRC01000206.1 GCA_003219995.1 Verrucomicrobiota bacterium | reverse complement strand
GCATCGTCAAGATCGTGGCTGTAGTAGGTGATCTCGTCCGCCAAGTTCGCGATCTGGGCCTCGAGCGACGGACAACGATACTTTTGCTCACTCGGCCTCGCCGGTTCGTAGAGCCCCTGGTGTTTTTGTAAGCCTTCCCGCACTTCGAATGTCAAATTGAGCCCGGGGAAATCCGGATACGCGGCTTCGAGCAACTCGACCATGCGTAAACTTTGCCGATTATGCTCGAAACCACCGTGCTCGCGCATGCATTCCGCCAGCATCTCTTCCCCGGAATGGCCGAACGGCGTATGCCCAAGATCGTGCGCGAGGGCGATTGCTTCCGCCAGATCCTCATTCAACGATAACGCCCGCGCGATCGTGCGACTGATCGACGCCACTTCAATCGAATGGGTCAGCCGCGTGCGCAAATGATCGCCCGTGCCAGAAAAACCTGCGTTTTGTATTCGAGCCGGCGAAACGCGCGCGAGTGAATGATGCGCGCGCGGTCGCGCTGAAACTCGGTTCGATAAGCATGACTCGGTTCGGGATATTTTCGGCCGCGCGAATCGCTCGATTTCTGCGCAAATGCCGCCAGCGTGGCACGCTCGGTCGCTTCCATTTGCTCACGCGTTTTCCAGCCGTCGTTCATCGACAATTAATCGGTGGATGTCGATCTTGTCGATTGCTCCGCCGCGCCGGAGCTTTGGCGAAGGCGGGTCGATCTTGGCGAGTCCGGAGTTTCAGTTTGCGGAAGCTGGGATCGCAAAATTCGTTCCGCTTTTCGTGCGGCCGCTCGCACCATCAACATGTCGAAGATCGCGAGCAACATTGCGGTCAACGCCAGCCAGGCGCAAAGCAGCCAGAACAAGATGAACCAGATTGGGTGCTCACGCGGATTGAGCGCCGATTCCAAAAAGGTCGATCCGGAAAACAAAAGCACGAGCGCAGCCAACACCACAACGAACATCGTCTTGCGGCGCGCGTTTGGATCGCGAATCAAGCCGCGCGTCGCATGGGCTACGAACGACAGGATCGACAATTGTTTTTCCGGCGGCTCAGCCACAATCAATCGTCGCTGACGAGGTCAGGACGCGCAAGATCGCAAGCGAACTTCGCGCCTCATCCATTACTGCCCGTGACTAACAAAACGGACGGGATTTCAGAAGTTGTGCGTGTAGCTGAGGATCAGTTCCCAATCTGCGATTGTGGCGAGGCCTGGGCCGGGCATGATTCCTAATCGCGTGAAAGGAGCACTTCTATCGCCGCGTCGATGAACGGCGATCGGCGCAAGGATCTTAGAAAAAACGCGAATGAAAAAAACGCGTTAGCAAAAGAAATATTATTTCAAAACTCGTGCGAGTAGGTGACGTTGATCTGGTAATCCGCGAAACTCGCGATGCCTCCGAGTGGATTGTGCGTGCGAGCGAAAGGGACGCTAACGATACCGTACCGATAGACGGCGACCGGCGCGGTTACAGAAAGATACTCTTTACCGCGTGAAATGGAGACGCCTGGTTCGATCGAAACCGAATACCCGGGCAAGCGCCATCCGTCGCTGCCACCGATCAAATCATGGGACGGGATGCCCTCCCACCGCGCACCGAAACTCCCCGAAAGCCCTATTGCTGGCCAAATCGCACGAGCTAAACCACCTCGTACAAGACTTTGGTCCGGCACGGAATTGACCATTAATCCCTTGTCGCCGTGGGTAAACGGCGGAACGTCGAAATTGACCGTGTGAACACCATTCGTCTCGCGCGGGTTAATCAAGTAAAAACCGTTTACGTAGGCAAAAGTGTCTAAAAACACCTTGGCGAAAGCGTTACCTGACAAAATGATGCCCCAGCCTCCGTCTCCCGGCTGAATCGCCGAGTCAACCGCTCGCAACTCGGGCCCAGTAGGGCGGAATGAATAATCTGACACTGCGTCATCGCCGGTGGGGGCCTTCACGCCTAGTCCTAAAGAGATGTTGTAGTCCCGATATTTAGCCGGAGCGGTGTAGCCGCCCACCTGCTTGCCCTTATCTGAAGAGCTGTTTTCGTCCGGTGGTAACTCCGGATTGAACAGCCAGAAACTGGCAGTTAATCGCAGGTCTCCGATACCGCTGGCCCGCATGGTGTGAACATGAACTCCGTCATGCTCAACACTGTTTGTCCGGCTCCCATACTGGATTGGAAGTTCCAAGGTTAAGTTCAGTCTCCTTGTGACTGCATACGTAGCGGCGATATCGAAAAGGTCCACGTAAGTGTCATTCTTAATAAACGGTATGTTTACCTCGTCGCCGTTCGCATTGAAATCGCGGAAAGAATGGAAATAGCGATAGGCAACTGTCGCCACCCACTGGTGTGGTTCCAGATAGGGCGTCTCTTTAGCACCGGAAGAGTAACGGTCGAGGGCACCCCAACTGGGCGCCAGGCTTCGCCCCGCCCCTCACCCCTGTGACAAAAGCGGCTGCGCGGGAAGCAAGAGAGCCAGAACAAAAGCTAAACAACCGAGGCAGAACTTAGCCTTTGGCAAAAGCGGAACGTTGTTAATCAAAAATTCACCCCGTTTCCTTTGTAAGCGGTGCACAATTGCTTTATAGCGAGAGAAATGTCAACGCTTAAATCGCGGCTCGGCTTCATGCTCATTAAAGACTCGCGCAGTCGCTCCCAGCGCGTTAACATACCGGCTGCGTGCGCAACCGGATTTTCTTGCATTGCTGCCG
>QHRC01000205.1 GCA_003219995.1 Verrucomicrobiota bacterium | reverse complement strand
ACCCCGCGTCTAAATCGTTCACCTACACCGGCGAGATGGAGCCTGTCCCGGGAATGAAATCGCAAATCCGCGAAGTGATTAAACTTACCGACAAAAACCACATGACGCTGGAATGGTACGAGAACCGCGCCGGCACTGAGGCGAAAACAATGGAGATTTCGTACACTCGCAAAAAGTAGCGAGTGTAATTGCGGATTGCGGAAAGGAACGCTTTTCGAACTTTGATTAATGACCGGAGCCTCCGGGACCTAGTGTGCAATTCGAATTCGATGCGCGGAAAAGCGAAAGCAACAAGGCCAAGCACGGAATCGACTTCGTTCAAGCGCAAGCATTGTGGAGATCGAAGGTCGTGCTTCTTGGTGCCAAAGATGCTCATGAGAAGCGATACATGGCCATCGGAATAATCGGCGCCGAGCATTGGTCCGCGATTATCACCTATCGTGGAGCGACGATTCGGATTATTAGTGTAAGGAAATCCACGCCCATCGAGATCAAGACGTATGAAAAAATCGCAGACTGAATGGAGCCGTGGGGAACGGCGACATGGCCGGTTACGCCGTGAGGGTAGCGGTCGAACGGTGCGGGCAGCACCTGAGATACAACCAACGACAGCAAAGAACCTCGAAGACAAGTTCGATCGAGGCGAAGACGTACTTGATTATTTCGATGTGGTGCGGGCGGCGCGAGTCATCAAGCCGCAACCTGCCGCTAAAGCAAAGTTTGTGTATCCGGCAAAGCGGAATTCCAAACGGCCCGCTGCCGTTCGCGAGAAATCAGCGCGTTATCGCAAAAAGACATAGCCGACTGCGTCCTCTGTCGTCCGTTTTCGGTCCTCCTTGGCTCGGCGTAGTCCCGCGACTGCGGGACGAAGGCGGCTTACTTCTGACCGTTGCCGCTAGTGAGCTCTCGGATGCGATGCTCGAAGCGGTGAATGCGGTGGATAGACCCATTCGCTCCATTCTAATTCCTACTTTTTAGTTTTCTACGCTGCCGCCGGAACGGGCGCCTTTACCAGCGAGAACGCAGCGCGCGACGACGGAACGAGAACGCCTCCGTATGGGTAGCAAAACTTCGGTTAGCGTCTCAGCCAATCGCACGGAAGCTGAGCGTTATGCAAATGTCTCATCGCGTGCTTGCGATTCTAAGTCTGACGATTTTCGCAGTTCTGCCTTCTAACGTCGCACCCGCCGCCGAAAAGCCGATGATGAAGGCCGTGGTCGCGCATAAATACGGCGGGCCCGAAGTCCTCAAATTCGAGCAGGTGCCGCGGCCGGAGCTAAAAGAAAATGAAGCACTCGTGCGCGTGATCGCGAGCGGCGTTAATCCCGCCGACCCGCTCACGCTGAGCGGAAAATACGCTCGGGAATTCGGAACGCACCTGCCACTGATTCCGGGCTACGACATCGCTGGGATCGTAGAGAAAGCCGGCGCGAAGGTCACAAAGCTCAAGGCGGGTGACGCTGTTTACGGCTACCCAACTTTCGGCGGCGGTTGGGCGGAGTACGTCAACGTCACCGAAGGAGAGGTCGCTGCGAAGCCCGCGTCGCTGAGTTTTACAGAAGCCGCGGCGGTGCCGATGGGCGCCTTGACTGCGTGGCAGGCGTTGATCGACGTGGCGCAACTGCATTCGGGACAAACCATTCTCATTCACGGTGGCTCCGGCGGCGTCGGCAGCTTTGCTGTGCAGATTGCCAAGGCGCGTGGGGCGCGGATTATCGCGACCGCCTCGACGGCGAACCAAGACCTTATCAAGCAGCTTGGTGCAGATGTGGCGATCGATTATACCAAGATCAAGTTTGAAGATGTGGCCAAGGATGTGGACGCGGTGCTCGATCCGGTGGGAAAAGAAACGCTCGCACGCTCTTATGGGGTAGTGAAGAAGGGCGGCATCG
Source organism: Verrucomicrobiota bacterium (assembly GCA_003219995.1). Lineage (GTDB taxonomy): Bacteria > Verrucomicrobiota > Verrucomicrobiia > Chthoniobacterales > UBA10450 > UBA10450. The sequence continues at coordinate 505 of QHRC01000205.1, read as the reverse complement.
TCATGTCACTGGTGGCGCGGCCCGACCCGGTCGAGCTCGAGAAACGGGGGATTCGTGGAGCGGCCATTTCCGCTCACCCGGATGCCGAAGACCTCGCCGAGATCGCGCGGCTAATCGACGCGGGGAAGATCAAGCCAGTCGTGACCCAAGTTCTGCCGTTGAGTGAAGCGATCGCGGCGCAACAACAGGCCGCGACCCATCATACGCGAGGAAAGATTGTGCTGCGGGTTGCAGACGAACCGAAGAGTTGATTCTAAGTTCTAATCCGGTTTTCCTTGGCGCGCCGTAGCGTTGGTGAATGGAGCCGCGGGGACGCGAGCGACATAGATGGGCAGAGCCGAGAGGCCGCAGTAAGTGGGAACGCACGCGTCAAGGCGGCTGACTCCTGACCGGTGGCGCTAATCTAAAAACTCCGCGATCGACCGATACTTCTGGGTGAGCTCTCGGATGCGATGCTCGAAGTGGTGAAAGCGGCGGATCGAACGGTAGATCAGCCAGGAACCGA
>QHRC01000223.1 GCA_003219995.1 Verrucomicrobiota bacterium | reverse complement strand
CGAAGATCAAAAAATCACTACCCCGTGGTGTAACGGTAACACAGCGCCCTTTGGAGGCGTTATTCTTGGTTCGAATCCAAGCGGGGTAGCCATCCCTCCAGGGATCGATTTTCCCTTCGAGGGAAAGCGACTGCTCCGCGATGTCCATTCGCACGGCTAAAGAAATGCATGATCAACAGCGGTGAAATCTCCCGCTGGCGAGCTTTGCTGGCGAAAAGGAATGACCGACTGGCAGCCGATTTCGGATTTCTATCCTCTGACAGTCGCGATAGCGGCTACTTGCCGCCGAAGCCGAGCGGGGAGCTAGAAAGCGGCTTCGTTTGTATCGCTATCCCCAATTTTGCGGGGCGATACCTGGCTCGTTGAAAAAACGTACCAAACGATGGGCCACACGGCCCCAGAAAATTGCAGAGCTTTTCAACAGAGCCCGTGAAACTGAAATCACGTCGGAAGAAGTGGATCCGCGCGATTAGAGATGAGCTCCTGCTTCTTTCAGAGATCCGGAACTGTGCCTATTTGCAACTTTTCTACGCAACACCGCCGCGCTGTCCGCGCGGCTCTGGACAACGTGAAACCCGTCTTCATCTTCAAAACCTTCCGGGGCTTTGTGCAAGCTGCGCAGGATGAGGATTAATGAGCCGCAACCAACGGCGACGAGCCCTATTGATAAGAACATATACCCTAATTGAGCATATCATGTGCCCCGTGGCAAATAGTAAATGGCCCCAGATATGGTGCAAATCTGGAGGCCATGGGTCAAATTCCACAAGCTGTACTCATTGATTTTTTACAAGCGTCAAAATTTTGAACAGGCGCCGAGCAAGAAGGGTCGCAGGAACGGAGCCGCTTGGCTTCCTCGCAAGGTCCCGGTGGAAACGCTGATCTCCGCGCCAGGTTGAAAACCTGGACTCGGAGCGGAACGAGGTTTTTCGCCCGCTAAAATCGCGGATTTCCCACCGGGAGAATTTTGGGCTTCGAAACTTCTGTCTCTACAGAACGGCCGAGGAACTCGAGGAGCACTCTAACCCGCTCTCTGGCCGGCAAGAGCCGCGTGACGAGCGCCTCAAGGCCTTGGAATGGCCCCTCGGCGATTCGGACCGATTGCCCAACCTGAATTTCGGGATCAATCGTCACCATCTCTTCTTCGCCTGCTCGTTGCTGCAAAGCGGCCACCGTATCTGAATCGATCGTCGCTATGTAATCTCCAAAATGGACTATGCACTGGATTCCGGATGAGTGCTCGACACGCCGGTGGTGCAAGCGGTAGAGAAACTGCGCGAACAGATATCCGGGGAACATTGCCTCGACAAACCATACCGCTCCTCTGGCAGTCGCCTTGCGAAAACGCAGCCGCGGCAAGAAACAGGGTATTTGCAATTGCCGTCGCAATGTAGTGGCTGCCAGGTGCTCCTGCTTGGGTTGCGTCCTCAGACAAAACCAAAACGGTGTGTCCGACAGCGCGAGCTGGTCGCGTGAACGGGTCATGATTAGCTGATCAAAACGCCAAGACCCTACGGCTGCTCGGTCGCTTTTCAATACGGAAAACGCATTCACCATCGAATTTGCGGGAGCTTTCATTTGTGAAGGCCGCCTCGGACTGCACGCCTATTCACGCAAAATCTCGGCCCGAGGCGCAACCTGATCCCGATACGCATAAAAAAAACGGGCGGGGTTTTTATCCCCGCCCGGTAAATCATCCTTTCTGGAACTTCCCTATTTCCGGTGCGCCTTAGGCTTTGCGCGAGCGAATCAACCGGCGCGCGCCTTCGATTCCGGCGAGCGCGATGCCAAGAAGAGCAACCGCGGAGCCGCCATCAGGCACGCCGCCGACGGTGCCCGTAGTGGAACTCGACAACGTGAACGTGAAGCCTCCTCCGCCGGTAGCGCCTTCGAGAGACCAGTTGGCGGCGGTAGCATCACTCCCGTTGATAAAGGCTGTACCAGTCCCGGTAAAGGCCATCGAACCTGACTCAACGTGACCACTGGTTAATGCAAGCAGGTCAAATGTGTAGGTGTTTCCTCCGAACACGAAACTCCACTGCGGAGTGACCGGCGCGGTAAGAGTTGCCCCGGTGCCGTCTCCTGTGAAGGTGAAGCCAAAAAAGGTGGCTGGCGTTCCAAATGTAACCGCCGCATAATCACCAGTTCCCGCGACAACGTGCCATGGATTGGTGAAAGTGATGGTCGTGGCTCCAGCGCCACTGGCGCCACTCGCCGTGGCAGAACCAGCAAACATGACGTCTCCCGTGATTGCTTGCGCTTGCTGGCAGAAGAGGCCGCAACTAAGCAGACCAACTGCGAGCACCGTTAGTGTTTTAGTTAGGTTTTTCATTGTTTTTTTCTTTCTTGGGTTGATTTGTAAGCCGTTAACAAATCTTAAGTCTTAAATTTCCTGCGCAAAGCTTCCACTCCCACGAGCGCGATGCCAAGCAGAGCAACCGCGGAGCCGCCATCAGGCACCGCACCGAGGGCGCCC
>QHRC01000232.1 GCA_003219995.1 Verrucomicrobiota bacterium | reverse complement strand
TGACATTTTTCCTCGACGCTCAATTCGGCCCGCACGTTTATTTCTTCGCGCAGTCTCGACTCGATCGCGGTTTCGATCCGAGCGATCACGGCGTCCAGATTCGTCTGGATGAGTATGCGCTTCGGGTTACCCCGTGGGAGGACGGTCGCTTCACTTTGCAAGCCGGCAAATTCGCAACCGTTGTCGGCAATTGGGTCCCGCGGCATTTGTCGTGGGAAAATCCGTTCGTCAACGCGCCGCTTGCTTATGAAAATGTCACTCCGATCCCTGACAAATCCGCGCCCGCATCGCCACTGGATTTCGTCCGCAGGTTCGACAACGAAAAGTACGAATTCAGTCCGGTGATTTGGGGACCAAGTTACGCAAGCGGTATTTCTGTCTCAGGGCGGCTTGGAGAATTTGATTACGCCGCGGAAATCAAAAATTCCTCGCTCTCCTCGCGTCCCGAATCGTGGAACTTTACCGCGAATGGACTCGACCAACCGAGCTTCGACGGGCGCGTCGGTTTCCGACCGAACCAAATGTGGAACTTCGGTTTATCGGCAGCCGACGGCGTCTATTTTCGACCCGAAGCGGAGCGGACCTTGCCGCGCGGTCGCGACCTAGACGATTATCGGGAACTGCTTCTCGGGCAGGATGCGAGCTTCGCCTTCCATCACTTCCAATTGTGGGCGGAATTTTACGAAGCCCGTTTCGAAGTGCCGCGCGTGGGCGACGCGGATACTTTCGCGTATTATTTCGAGGCGAAATATAAATTTACGCCGCAGTTATTCGGGGCGCTCCGCTGGAACCAGCAACTCTTCAGCAAGATAGACATCGGTGGAGGGCAAAGTAAACAATGGAGTCACGACCTTGGGCGGATCGACATTGCGGCCGGCTACCGGTTCATATCGCATGCTCAGCTCAAGCTGCAGTACAGTTTTCAGAAGGAAACTTCCCGTCCGGGAGACGACAATCATCTGTTCGGAGCGCAATTTACCTTTCGTTTCTGAACAGCTAAGCCGATCCGCAGGATTCATTCATGCACATTCTGGTAGTCGAAGATGAAGTGCGGCTGGCGCGACAGATCGCCGCTGCTCTAACTGAGGCTGGTCATGATCCGCTCGTGGTCCACGATGGCGAAGTGGCGTTGCAAGCCACACTGGAGACTCCTTTCGATTTGATTGTGCTCGATCTGGGCCTCCCGCAAATGGATGGACTCGAAGTGTTGCGCCTACTACGCGCGCAACACGTGGCCAGCCGTGTTCTCATCCTTACCGCGCGTGGACAAGTCAGCGACCGTGTGACCGGATTGCAACTCGGCGCAGATGATTACTTACCAAAACCGTTTGCCATGCAGGAATTGATCGCACGCGTACACGCGCTCGGACGCCGTTATAATGAAGAGCCCGCGCTCATGTTGCGTGTCGGCGACCTCACGCTCGAGCTGATAAACCACACGGTCTGCCGCGGCATCCGTCAAATCGAGTTGTCTGCGCGCGAGCTGATGCTGCTAAAAGTGCTCATGCGCGAACCGGGCCGCATCTTCACGCGCACTGAGTTGTGCGAACGCGTCTGGGAGCACGCGCACGAATACGACACGAAGCTGGTGGAAGTTTTTATCGGGCGATTGCGAAAGAAAATTGGCGAGCCTCTACTCATCCACACCGTACGCCACGTCGGGTACACTATTCGCGAATCGGGCGCGTCTTCTGACAGCCCACAAAAGTAACAACGACGTTACTCTTCCGGTGCGGCGCGCCGCGTAAATCGTTGCAAATTTATGGGTATGAAAACCACCATCAGACCCACAGCGTTGTTAAGCATTACCTCAGCAATATTGGTTTGCCTCGCCACAGCGGTTGCAGAACAACCGCCCCCGCCATGCCACCCTAATCCTAACGCGGATCTGGACATGGCGGCTGTTCAGGACCGAGGCGACATTGCGAGCTTGCCCGGTCCGCTCAAGAACCGACTAGTTCGAATGGCAGGGCGGCCCCACAGCCAGCTTCCCACCCAGGCTTATGCCGAAGCTGACCAGCCCAGCCAACTTTTTCAATATTACCTGTTGGACACGACCGGCTTTGAGCCAAATCCCTTCACTAGCTTAATACCCGGTGTGAATGATACCGCCATGCTCACCGCCACTGGGCCCGATTGCGGCCTGCCAACCATTGGCGCGGTGCGCGTAGTTCTGGAACCCAAGCCCGGTTTGCCGACCGATCCGAACGACGTCGAAGCTTTCATTGATATTTTCACCGATATCTCCGGACTCTTCGTTATTAACAATGAGAGCGGGTGGTACGAAGGATGGATGATCCACGATCTAAGAGTTGCTCCGATTAATGATAGACCGCGCTCCGATGGCCATGCGCAGTTTGGTACAATTTTGAAAGTCGACGCAGATCGGCTAAAAGCGATGGGTAGCGGCAACAACATTCCGGGCCACATCTTTACGATGG
>QHRC01000231.1:3320-6010 GCA_003219995.1 Verrucomicrobiota bacterium | reverse complement strand
GGTGCCGTCGTTGCCGCGTTATCGATCTTGGCGCTCTTCTTCGGGCAACGGATGGCAAAAGATTACGCGGGAGCGGCCATTCTGGTTCCGTATTTTCTGCTCACGCTGGTCGCGATTTATTTGCTCGGCTGAAGGATGATGAAGCGATTGTTCCTGATATTCTCCGCAGTCGTGCTTGCAATCGGCGCATTGATGCACGCTTCCGCTTTCAACAAAGTTTCCCTGGCCGTTACCAAATCCGACATCGCCTCTTTTGCTGGAAATTCCCTCAAGGTGCTCTGGCTGGCCGATTCGGTCACGGCCATGCTTCTTGCCGCCGTCTTCGCAATCGCGGCCGCTCGCCCTTCAACGGCGAGCAATTGGATCCTCATGCTTTTGGCAATGATCCCGGCGACCACAGCTGTTTTGATCTACACTTTCGTCGGCAATTTCATCGGCGGACACATCATGCTGGCAGCGGGCATCGCCGCCTTTATTGGTGGATTGTTACGATCATGAGCCCAATAATAAATGCGCAAGACTAATACGAAAGATATAGCCGAGGACTCGTGGACTTCGCCGAAAGGGAAGTTCGCCGGGTTCGGCAAGAGCGTTTCGATTGCGCTGGGACGAAAAGAAACTTCGACCGACTTGCATGATCGACATCCATTCGATCTCGAGATTCTGCGAGTTGCTCCTGGACAGACGCCTTATCCGTATCACTTGCACAGCGCGCAATGGGAATTGTATCACGTCGTTTCGGGCAATGGCATGGTTCGTCACAAAGATGGGACGACGCCGATTGAAACTGGGGACGCATTTATCTTTGGACCTGACGAACCTCATCAGCTTACCAATAACGGCAAAGAAGATCTCGTCGTCTGCGTTCTCGCTGACAATCCAATCGGCGAGTCAGCGTATTTTCCTGACAGCAAGAAGTGGCTGGTGCGCTCACCGGAAAGACGGCTTATCCGTTCCGAAGCGCTTGATTATTACGATGGCGAGGAATAAATCGCCGAAGCAAATCGCCCAAGTGTGGTAAAGGTGACTCTATCGTGCGCGGAACGCGATTCGGCGCGATGATATAGCTCTGGTTTTCAATCGCGCGGGCGTGGTCTCGTTTGTAATACTTTAGGCTTGCCGTCGGAATTGTCAGCTGTCAGCCTAGTCGGCGGAGAGGCAGGCGGAAAAACTGACAGGACTTAATATGTTTGGTCGAATCATTGCGTTTCTCTACGGACTGGTTTGTTACCTCATCTTCCTGGTGTCATTCTTGTATGCAATCGGTTTCGTCGGCAACGTTATCGTTCCGAAATCGATTGATTCCGGGCAGGAAGGGCCGCTGGCGAAGGCGCTCGTCATCAACGCTGTTTTACTCAGTCTTTTCGCGGCTCAACACAGCGTGATGGCTCGCCAATGGTTCAAACGCGCCTGGACGAAGATTGTCCCCGAGCCAGTTGAGCGCAGCACCTATGTCTTATTAGCCAGTCTAATTTTGTTGCTGCTCTTCTGGCAATGGCAGCCGATGAAAGGGATTGTTTGGAACGTGCACAATCCGAATGGCCGCACCTTGTTGCAAGGCCTCTATTGGATCGGCTGGGGGTTGGTTCTTGTTTCAACTTATCTCATCGATCATTTCGGTCTCTTCGGCATGAAGCAGGTCTATAACTATTTGGTGGGAAAACATGATGAGCCGCCACCTTTTAGGACGCCGACTTTGTACAAGATCGTGCGCCATCCCCTTTACCTTGGATTCATTACCGCGTTCTGGGCCACGCCACGAATGACGGCAGGGCATCTGTTTTTCGCCGTGATGACGACAGCTTACATTCTCGTGGCAATCCAATTCGAGGAGCGGGATCTGATTCGTTTCTACGGCGACAGCTATCGCAAATATCGAGCACAAGTCTCGATGTTGTTTCCACTTCGCCTGCGAAAGCGATAACGCTGACGCCGCGAACTGTAGGGGAAGCTGCTAGCTTCCGTTTTTTTAATCGGGAAGGCAACGCCTTCCCCCACAGAAGGGGGGACGCTGCGCTCCGTCTGCATCTCCGCAGTTCGCGGTCACGAGTCATTCAGAAAACGCACCAGCAAGAAATGGCTGGTGCGGTCGCCGGAGCGCAGACTGATGCGTTCCGAGGCGCTCGATTATTACCACGTCGAGGAATAAATCAGCGAAGCAAACTGGGGCGGCGAATCTTCAAGCGCCAAGATTCGCGTAAAGGTCGGTACGACGATGAGGGAAGATCGATATCCGATTTCGCACAAAATCAATTTCCTCCGCCGTTATTTCCGCGTGAATCAGCTCCTCGCGATCCGCTGAGGCGGCCGCGATGGTTACGCCATAGGGACCAACAATCGCCGATGTCCCGCAAAAGGTCACTCCATTGTCTGCGCCCACGCGATTTGCGGCGATGACATAGCTCTGGTTTTCAATCGCGCGCGCCACGACGAGAGTCCGAAAATGCTCCCCTCGCGGAAACGGCCAAGCCGAGGAGAGCACGAAAACGTTAACATTGTCGTTGACCGCGAGCGTTCGATACATTTCTGGAAATCGAAGGTCGTGACAAATACCCAGTCCAAGACGCAAACCGGCCACGGCCAAACTGGCAAACTCATGACCAGGCGAAAAGCATTTGTCCTCCTCGATCGGAGCGGCGGTGAAGAGATGGGTCTTTCGGTATTTCGCGGCGATGGCGCCATTCGCATCG
>QHRC01000231.1:0-3199 GCA_003219995.1 Verrucomicrobiota bacterium | reverse complement strand
TTTGAATCACCGGCATCGAATACCCGGTATCAGCCATTTCGGGAAAGACTATCAGGCCAGCCTCGGTATCCTTAGCGCGCGAAGAAAAATCGCGAATTTTGCGAAGGTTCGCGTTGAGGTCACCAAGTGCGCAGGAAATTTGGGCGACCGCTATCTTCATGGACTCCCTAGTCTATCTCACTCGTTCAGAAAAGGAGCGAGTAGTTTGTTACGATTTCAATCGCCGTCGCGCGATCGTGAAGCGTTCGCATGCACAATGTGCAATCCGACCAGCCGCGCGACCAATACCGTGAGGTAAATTTGTCCCATCACAGCTTCGAGTGCGGCCATGGTTCGCGCAGTCGATGAGCGCGGAAGCACATCGCCATAGCCGACCGTGGTCAGCGTCATAAAGCTGAAGTACCTGAGTTGCATGACGCGCGCGACGTAATCGTTTCGGCCCACCTCGGTCGAAGCGGCGAACGATCCCGGCTGTATCTCGTCAAGAAGCGCATAGGCGTAACTCCACGCAAATTCCAATAGCAGATACACGCAGATAGCGGCGAAGATTCTGTCCGCCGTGATCCGGCCGCTGTGGGAAAACGTAGCCGAGAAGTGCGCAGGAAATTTGGGCGACCGCTATCTTCATGGACTCCCTAGTCTATCTCACTCGTTCAGAAAACGAGCGAGTAGTTTGTTACGATTCAATCGCCGGCGCGCGATCGTAAAGCGTTCGCATGCACAATGTGGGCGAGGATCGAAATCGGCAGCAGCAGATGGCGCCGCTCTTGTAACACCATGGCATTATTCGTTCAGGAAATGCGCCAACAGCTTGTGAAAATGATGCGTCCCAGCCTCGCGCCGCGGTGAGTAACGGCCGCGATCGTAAAGGCGTGAACGTACACCGCGCTGGACGGATTCAACAACCTCTTCGTCCTCCATTTCCACACGATGCAGATCGGAGCCGACGCCGCTTGATTGTCGATCTTTGTCCCAAACGTAGCTGAGGAATGAAACCTTTGTGCGCTCCGGATCGAGCGGGTAGACGACGTTCACGGAAAGGCCCCAAGGATAAAAATTCATCATCAGGTTCGGGAAGAGCCAGTAATAGAAGGCCGCAACGTTGCTTCCGAAATCCGGATGATCCTTGGGAAGGTTGAATGAATCCTCTTTCGATTTGCCGACGCCGAGCTGGAGCGTGCCATACGGATAAAGCTCAGTGCGGTATTCGCCATAATCGAGCCCGGCCAGACTCGCACCGTGCACAAACGGGAGATGAAATTCTTCCAGATAATTGTCGCAATAAAGCGCCCAGTTCGCTTTGAGGAAATAATCGCGGGATGTGGATGGATCGAACACGGCGCGATCGAGCGGGAGAAAGTTTACTCGCTCGTTCATTGGCCTAACGAGTTCGTCAAACTCAAACGCGGGATTGAGATTGCAAAATAAAAATGGACCCCAACGTTCAAGCGCGAGGCGCGGCAGACTGTCCTTTTCACTCGGAAACCCGACGACGCCGTCGAATTCCGGCATCGACGAAAATGATCCATCAAGCGCGAACTTCCGGCCGTGGTAACGACAGCGCATTCCCTTAAGGTGCCCTTCGCCCTCAACTACGAGCGCGCCGCGATGCGTGCAGACGTTCGACAGACAATGCGTCTGCACCCTTTCATCGACAGTCAGCAAGAGCGGCTCATCCAGACAACCTTCCAGCAAAGTAAACGGGCGCACATGACCGGGCGATTTCACTTGCGCGGCTTCGCCGATGAATTGCCAGGAGCGCGCTAAAACTTTTTCCTTAGCGCGTTCGTACCACGCAAGATCGACATATACGTCGGCGGGCAATGTTTCCGCGCGGGAAATGTCATCGTTTATTTGAAAACCAGGAGAAGATTTGTCCACAAATTTTGCAGATTAACGCAGATGCGAAGCGACAAGACAAAGTTGGAGGGCAACCACTTCGGTTGCCAACTAAAATAGATCGGCAGGCATGCGCCTGCCCTGCAATAAAGCCGTCGCTCTGATCCACGCCATCGTGGTTTATTGATAGTAGTCGAGATATTTGATCCGTGGCGCAGCGCAAGCGCTCAATTTACCATGGAGCCGCTTCCACAATATGGCCGACGAGTTTTTCGAAGCGCGGATCGCCGCGGAGCAGATCGAAGATCGGATTTACTTTTATTTCAAGGGCCAGCCGATTGCGTTCCTCGACAGCCTTTGCGAGCCAGGTAAAGGCTTGTTCCTTGTCCCCCGCTCGAATATAGGCAATCACATATTCCACCGTTGGCACGTACTCGCCTCGAGCCGTTCTTTCATTCAGCCGTTCGAGCTTCTTTTGCGCTAACGCGCGGACAGCCGTCCCGAAACCTGAACTGGCGTAAGCATGGTCGAGGATCGATGCCTGTGCATCCTCTCCACTTAAAGTCAGCGCCCTGCTCCATTCGGCGATGGCTTCCTTCTGCATTTGCTTTTTTTCGTAGGTGTAGCCGAGCCACTCATGGGCCATTGCGTAGTTTGGATCCAGCTCCAGGGTTTTACGGTACTGATCTATCGCGCGGTCATATTGGCGCATGAAGAAGAGAAGTCGCGCCAAATTCCAATTGAATCTCGAGGAGAGCGGATCAAGCTCGAGCGCACGCTGTGCTTCGGTGAGGGCTTCTTCGTTGCGGCCGAAGAAAACCAAACACAAGGCGTAATGAATGTGCATCTCGGCAAAGTTCGGGCTTAATTCGAGGCCGCGATGGAAGTAATGTTCGGCCGCGGGCCAATCGCGATGATAATACAGCTTGGCCGCAGCCAGCGGGTTATAAGCTTCCCCCAGGGTCGGATCTAATTCCAACGCTTTGCTCGCTGTGTCTTCCTCCGCTTTTGCCCATTTCTCCTCGGGCGGCAAAAGCCCATTGGCGAAGGCAAAACCGTAGTAATCCGCGAGCCCGGCATAAGCCAGCGCGTAGGTCGGATCAAGATCAATCGCCTGCTGATAGTAATCGCGGCTCTTTTCAAAGCCCGGCCCGAGCCATTTATTCCAATAATACCGGCCTTTCAGGTATAACTGATGTGCCTCACTGTTTTCGGTCGGGCGTGAAGCGATCGCTCGTTGCTCTGCACCCGTCAGCTTCGCTTGCAGCGTCTCCCCAATCTTGGCCGCGATTTCGGTTTCCACGGCAAAGATGTCGGTCAGTTTGCGATCGAATTTGTCAGCCCACACATGCGAATCTTT
>QHRC01000022.1:11369-11947 GCA_003219995.1 Verrucomicrobiota bacterium | reverse complement strand
AGCGATATTCCGTGGATTCACGCAGGCTATTCGGAATTCCCCCCAGAGCTTGGCAACGAATCGAAGTATTCTTACGTACGCGATTATTGAGCGTGTTGTAGATGCCGTCGCCACAGCGGCGTGTTTAAATCAACTCTGCCGCTAAAGACTCCGAACGTTTTCGCGAGCAGGCAGCGGCAGCTTATAGTTCCCGGCTGACCGAATTACCGATCTTGTAGTCATCTAAATTGCCATAAATCTGAGGTTGACCGCACCGAGTAGCCGCGTATCCGTAGGGCGATTCGCTGAGGCGGTCGGTCGATGTATTCTCGACGTTTTCTAACGCTGCCGGCCATTGGTGTCTTAACGCTGATTTATTTCATCGCCGGTAAGGTCGGACTCAAACTCGCGTTCCTGCATGCCAGCGCATCGCCGGTCTGGCCGCCGGCGGGAATCGCTCTCGCCGCATTGGTGCTGCTCGGTTATCGGGTCTGGCCTGCCATTTTTGTCGGCGCATTTTTGGTGAACGCTACGACCGCGGGCAATATCGCGACTTCGCTTGGCATCGCAGCTGGCAACACGCTGGAAGCGGTTTGCGG
>QHRC01000022.1:0-11354 GCA_003219995.1 Verrucomicrobiota bacterium | reverse complement strand
GCGCGCAAGACGTTTTTAAATTCGCACTCGCCGCGATGCTGAGCGCTCTAGTCAGCCCATCCATTGGCGTGACCACTCTCGCGCTCGGCGGTTTCGCTGCTTGGGCAAACTACGGCCCAATCTGGACGACCTGGTGGCTGGGCGACAGCGCTGGGGATCTGGTGGTCGCTCCGCTGATTCTTCTCTGGAGCATCCCTTCGACGCAGCGTTGGAGTCGCAGAGACGCCGGCGAAGTCGGCATCCTTCTGCTCTTGCTATTTGTTCTCGGGGAAACGGTCTTTGGCGGATGGTTTCCAATTTCGGCCAGGAATTACCCCATTTCATTCATTTGCGGGCCGGTCGTGATATGGACTGCCTTCCGATTTTCGCAGCGCGAAACGGCGACTGGAATTTTTATTCTCTCAGCCCTGGCGATTTGGGGGACGCTGCATGGCTTCGGACCGTTCATTATGGAAACTGAGAACCATTCGCTTCTGACGCTCCAAGCCTGGACCGCCGTGCTCACCATCACGGCAATGGCGCTGGCCGCTGCCATGGCCGAGCGACGCCGTGCCGAAGCAGCGATCGAGCAGCAGAAGGCCGCGGTTGAAACTGCCAACCGGACAAAAGACAAGTTTCTCGCCATGCTTTCGCACGAATTGCGCACACCCCTCACGCCAGTCATTGCTGCGTTGGACACGCTGGAGACGGACGCGGCGCAATCGGAAGAGTCAAAAGCTTCGCTCGCGATGATCCGACGCAATGTCGAGTTGGAAAGCCAGCTCATCGCCGATCTGCTCGATCTCACGCGCATCGCCAAAGGCAAATTGGAATTGAAATTCGATTCAATCGATGCGCACGAGGCCGTCTTGAACGTAATCGAAATCTGTCGGGCGGAAGCGAATGCCAAAAACCTCCATGTCTATCCCGACTTGCGGGCCGGCGCGCATCATGTCTCAGCGGACACAGCGAAGTTTCAGCAAATCATTTGGAACTTATTGAAAAACGCGATCAAGTTCACCAGCGAGGACGGCGAAATTACCATCTCCTCCTCAAACCCGGCGCCGCAGACCATCGTCATCACCGTGCGCGACACCGGAATCGGCGTCGAACCCGACATCATGGAACGGATTTTTGATCCGTTCGAGCAAGGCGAAGTCTCATTCCAGCGGCGTTTTGGGGGACTTGGTCTTGGATTGGCGATTTCCAAATCGCTCGCCCAAGCCCACGGGGCCACGCTTCTCGCACGAAGTGAAGGGCGCGATCGCGGGGCGGCATTTCTTTTAACGATGAAAACCGTTCCGGCGCAACAGCAGCCAGCTAAACGTGCGACCGTGCCGATCGAGACGCGAACTCTTCGCATTTTATTGGTCGACGACCACCGGGACACCTGCACCGCTCTGGAGAGATTGCTCGTTCGGCGTGGTCATCTCGTAGCGGCCGCGCATAACGTGCGCTCGGCCATGGAAGCCGCCGTCCGCAATCAATTCGATCTTCTCATTAGCGATATCGCGCTGCCAGACGGCACCGGCATGGATTTGATGATGCAGCTGCATGCCATATGCGGCATCCCGGGAATTGCCATCAGTGGTTTCGGCAACAATGGCGATATCGAAAAAAGTCTGCAGGCGGGCTTTTCCGAGCATTTGGTTAAGCCGGTGAAGCTTGAAAACCTCCAAGCCGCGATGGAGCGGGCGGTCGGAGCGGGATCTGTTTCGAATTAAAATCGCGCGTTCCACGATTCACCGCACCGGCTTTCTCATTTTGCGCACGGTTGATCTAAAAATCAAAGATGTCGCTTTTGGCGGAAAAGGCGTCGGGCGAGACAACGGCAAAGCTGTTTTCATCCCGTTCACGATCAATGGCGAACGCGTGTCGGCGAAAATCGCGTTCGGGAAAAAAAACAATTCGCCGAGGCCGAGCTTGTCGATCTTATCGAAGTCTCACCGCATCGGGTCCGGTCGCCGTGCCCGTACTTCGGCCGCTGCGGTGGATGCAGTTACCAGCACATCGATTACGAGCATCAGCTGGCGCTTAAGTTCCGTCAGGTTCACGATGTCTTGCGTCGCATCGGAAAACTCGCCGATGTGCCGATGCGGCCAATCATTCCCTCGCCGTCTTCGTATCGTTATCGCAATCGCATCACCGTTCATGCCCGGGATGGCGTGGTTGGGTTTTTCCGCCGCGAATCGCATCGCTTGATCGACATCGAACATTGCCCGATCGCGATGGCCGAAGTGAATCGCGCGCTCGCGGATTTGCGCGCCACTCCGGTTCGCGACGGCCATTACACTTTGCGCGCGAAATCTGGTTCCCGCGTTTTTACCCAAACGAACGACGCTGTCGCCGATGCCTTGCGCGATTTGATCGCGCGACTCGTTCCGTCCGGCCAGGAATTGCTCGTGGATGCCTATTGCGGCGCCGGCTTTTTCGCGAAGAAGTTGCTCGAAAAGTTCCAACGAATTATCGGGATTGATTGGGACAAATTCGCAATCGAAGCGGCGCGAGAGAATGCAACCACCAAAGAAACATACATCGCCGGAGACGTCGAGATTGAGGTAGGGGCGGTTCACCGAACCGCCCGCGGGCGATTCGGGTCAATCGCCCCTACCTGTGAGAAGATCACCCTGATTGTCGATCCTCCGGCCGCCGGTCTCAGCGCAAACCTTCGAGAAGCGATTGTCGATCTTGCGCCGGCCACGCTCATCTATGTTTCTTGCAATCCCGCCACGCTCGCACGCGATCTGAAAGAGTTAGGTGACAAATTTAAAATCGAATCGGTAACGCCACTCGACATGTTCCCGCAAACCGCCGAGATCGAAGTAGTAGTATCGGCGTCGTGCCGATGAGACATACACGGGCAATATCCCACACAAAGAACTTGCCAGGAAACAAGCGGATAATGAACAGTCACACGGCAAAAAGATGGCTGATTTAATTATCACGGAGACCGGGGCGGTGCATCGCCCGCGCAATGTTGATTGGAGGCGCGCGGCCGCGCTCCTCTATGGTGATTGGGGCACGAGCAAAGCCTATGTCATCGGTCTGGCTTTCCTTGCCGCCGGTTTCTCCTCGTTCCCGATCATCCTTGCCGTCTGCGCGCTGACCGGGCTGGTCGGAATCAATTACGTGGTCATCTGCCGCCACTTTCCCGATGGGGGCGGTGTTTACTCGGCCGCGCGTTCGCAGGGCCGATTGCTTGCCGTGGTTGGCGCTCTCCTTCTCCTAGCCGATCTGACCGTGACCGCAGCACTGAGCGGCTGGTCGGCATTGACCTACATCACTTCCGGCGCGGAGGAAGTGATCTGGATCAAATTCCTACGCGATCACATTGCCCTGACGACGATCGCCGTGCTCTTGATCATGGGGTTGATCAATTACTTCGGCCCAAAACATTCGGGCAGTCTCGCAGTGGCACTGGCCTTACCAACTGTCGTCGTGGTAATCGCGCTGATCGCGATCAGCGTGCCGCACTTGACGACGCGTTTTCTGGAGCCGCGGCACGAAAGCTTGGGAATGCTCTGGGTCCAATTCGTCGGAGTCATTCTCGCGCTCTCCGGCGTCGAAGCGATCGCCAATCTCACCGGTGTGATGAAACTGGATCCCGACTCGTCGATGGATCAGCCGCGCGTCGCGCGCACATCCCTGAAGGCGATAACGCCGGTCGCGATTGAAGTTGTCTTCGGCACCGCCTTGCTTGGCTGGGCGATGCTTTCACTGCCGGCGGTACTAAGCAAAACGCTCCACCTTGTTGGCCGCGCGGAGATCGCCTCTGTTTTGGAGAAACGCAATGAAGACATGTTGCGTTTTATCGGTGAGCAATTCGCTACCGCAACATTCTCCCCGGGCGTTGGTGTCGTATTCGGCTGGATCATCGGCATTGTTTTTTTCCTGCTCCTTTTAAGTGCCGCGAACACTGCCATCGTGGCGATCATCGGATTGCTCTACATGATGGCGCGCGATCGCGAGATGCCGCGCCAATTCAAGCGCCTCAATCGCCACGGTGTTCCGATGTATCCGCTCCTCATCGGTATCGGGCTGCCCGCAATCGTTCTGCTCTTCGCTGCGAATTTCACTGCGCTCGCCGGCCTTTACGCGATTGGAGTAGTCGGCGCGATCACCGTGAACGTTGGTTCTTGTTCATTCAACAGGGCAATCGATTTCACCTGGTACGACCGCCTGCTGTTCGGCATCACGTTCGTCGTTTTGTTCGCCGTGGAATTCACGCTTGCTCACACAAAACCGGACGCGCTTTTCTTCGTGACATGCATATTGATCGGCGGATTGGGTCTGCGTGCCTACACGCTGAAGCGTCAGGGCCTCACCACGGTCACCGTGACCCGGCAAGTTGCCGAGATGGTTTCACCCAATCTCGTCGCAACGATGCAGCCGCGGCTGGAGGAAGGACAAAAAATCATGGTTGCGGCACGCGGCATCACGCCGGTGCTCAGTTTTGCTCTCGACGAAGCGCAATTGCGCAAAGCGACACTCTGCGTGCTTTACGTCAAAGAAGTCGCCGTTTATTATTCCGGCGGTCCGGCCCGACTCGGTCGCGCACGTTGGCAGGACGACCCGGAGGCGAACGCCATCATGTCGCTCATGCTTAAACTTGGAGCCGACCGTGATGTCTGCGTCGTGCCGGTTTATGCGGTGAGCCAGGATGCCTCCGCGACGATTGTCGATCTTTCCGCCACCATGGGCATCGATTTTCTCGTCATCGGTGCGACGCAACGGACCGCCCTTGCCAATCTCCTCCGTGGCAGCGTGGCCACGAATGTTGCCCAACAATTGCCAGATTCGATTCAATTGCTGATCTTCGGTTAGGGCCTGTAGCCGCGCACGGCCCGGTATGACCGCCGCAGAATTGAACATTGAACGTTCCGATGCTGAACCCATTCGACTTGCGCTCAGGGCAGGCTGTTGAACGTTTACTTCCGCTATGACCACGCCGCGAGTTCTCATTGCCGATGCCATCTCGCCGCGCGGCATCGAAGAGCTTGCGCGTGACAACGCTCTCGAACTCACTACAAAAACCGCCTTAACCGAACCTGAACTTGTCGCCCTCATCCCGGAATTCAGCGCGATCATCATTCGAAGCGAAACGAAAGTTAGTTCGAAGATCTTGAATGCCGGAACAAAACTGCGCGTTGTCGGCCGCGCCGGCGTCGGTGTAGACAATGTTGATGTTGAGGCAGCGACCCGCCGCGGGATTGTCGTGCTCAACGCGCCCGGTGGAAATACCGTTTCCACCGCCGAACATGCCTTTTCGCTTTTGCTTTCGGTGGCGCGACGAATTCCTCAGGCCGACGCGAGCGTGCGCGGGAAGAATTGGGACCGCAAAAATTTCGAAGGCGTCGAGCTTTACAACAAAACCCTTGGCGTCATCGGCCTGGGCCGGATCGGGAGCGAACTGAGCCGGCGGGCAATTGCTTTCGGCATGCGCGTGCTCGCCTACGATCCGTATCTCTCGGCAACGCGGGCACGCAGTTTGCAGGTCGAGCTGGTCGATGAGCTGGACGATTTGCTGACAAATTCCGATTTCATCTCGCTCCACACGCCCTTAACAGCCGAGACGCATCACATTGTCGATCCCGCGCGGCTACAAAAAACAAAACGCGGCGTCCGCATCATCAATTGCGCACGTGGCGGACTGGTTGACGAAGCTGCGCTCGCCCGCGCCTTGCAAGATCGACATGTTGCCGCCGCTGCGCTCGATGTTTTCGAGCACGAGCCTTTGCCGGACGATTCGCCGCTGCGCCTGGCGCCGAACCTTGTTCTCACTCCTCATCTCGGTGCGTCCACCGCTGAGGCGCAGGAGAGTGTCGGCATCGAAATCGCGCAATCGGTCCGCGCGGCGTTGCTCGAAGGAACGATTCGCAACGCCATCAACATGCCAAACCTGGACGCCAAGACATTGTCGATCATTGGACCGCATCTGCGTTTCGGGGAAAAGCTCGGCAGATTTCTCTCGCAAATCGCGCCGCGCCGAGTCGAGACGCTCAACATTAATTACAGTGGCAAAGTCAACGAGGTCGATACGACCACGATCACGCGCGCGGTCCTGAAGGGATTTTTGCAAAGCGCCGGCGGGAGCGAAGTGAACGAGGTCAACGCGCCGGCCTTTGCTGAAACTCTCGGACTCAAAATCACCGAAACCCGCTTGAGCGCAGCAGGCGATTACACCGACTTGCTTGAACTTTCCGCCGTCGCGGATGGTAAAACCGTTTCCGTCGGCGGCGCGTTTTTTGGCGCGACTCCGCGCATCGTCAGTGTGAACAGCCGCCCGGTCGAAGCGCGTCCGCACGGCGTCCTTTTGGTTTTGGAAAACACGGACCGCCCCGGAATGGTCGGCCGCGTCGGTACAATGCTGGGCAATCATGGAGTAAACATCGCCACCATGTCGCTCAGCCGGAATCAAGCCGGCGGTACCGCGCTCACCGTTTTAAATCTCGACTCCACGCCGGACGCGCAGTTGCTCGAAAAAATTCGCGCCAGCGAGGACATCCATTCCGCGCAAGTCATTGAACTTTGAGTTGTAGCGGCCGCCGTCCCCGGCGGCTTGCGTTAAAACGCTTCGAATCGGGAAAGCAGCAAAACAGGAATTAGGAAACCGCCATAACCCCAAGCCCCTGTAGGGGAAGCCGTTGGCTTCCCACGGGACGACAGCGTCGTCCCCTACAGTCGAAATTGCCTAGAACACAATTTTCATCCACGCCAGGCAAGCGAGCATCGACACGACCGGCCAGACGGCGAGGCCGGTGATCAGAATGAAGAACGAAAGCTCGACGATATAATCCCGGCTCGTTTCTGCACCGAAGAATTCGCTGCTTAATTTGTGGAAAGCGGGCGGCTTCGTTGCCGAAAGAGTGGCAGACGAGCTCGTCGGCGTTTCCACAGTCGGCTGAAAGTTGTAATCCGTTACGGGAAAACCCCGGGGAACGTGTTGACTGATTTGAGGTGTTGGTTTCATAAATTAAAATTGTTGAGAGTTATTCCCGAATTCGGTTCGGACGACCGGCGCAAAAACCCGCGCGTGGTAAGATTCGACCACTGGGGTGCCGCGAAAAGCGGGCTCCAACTTGGCGAGATCAACGGGCTTTTATGCAGCCTGCCCGCCGCGGCGGGCGGCGCACATTGGCGCGTTGATCGTTTTCATCTCCATCTATTTACAGCCTTTTTCGTACCTGTCCAGGATGACGGCGCGGTTTCCGTCATAAATGCCTCCGGCGCTGATAGAAAGGATCCGATCTTTATTTGTAATCGACCGTAGCTCGGTCGGCTCTGAATGTAATCAGGGCGAAACAACCTGAAGTGTCATGAACTCGGGATTCGCATTCATCCACGCCATCGCCTCTCGTTTTGTTTCAAAAAATCGATCAACCACGATGGCCTTGAGTTGGCTGGCAGTCCGCGCGCATAGCCGAGCGGCTTTACGACTAATAACCGCCGGCCCGGTGTCGACCGCGGTGCAGGCGCGATCGGGGAAGACGATTTTACTGCCGTACGGAATTCGTTTTGGATCGACTGCGCAATGTCCGGCGCGCAATCGTCGGCCCGTACTGGCATATTTAACGGAAGCTCCCTCATCTGCCCAATAACTGGTGACACGCGCCAGGACCGATTCCTCGGCCGCGAAAGCGGCCGACGCCAACGACAATAAAAATATAACTGCGCAAAATAACTTCATGACTTCCAAAAGTTGCTCCGATGTCGTCGAGTCTCGGGCGGAGCACGCTATTCTCGACTCCGAAAGCCGCAGAACTACGTCTTCTACTTCAGATTCGGAACAGCCCCGGCGCGCTAGCCCTTAAGGGCGCGCGGACTTCTGACTGCGACTCGGTGTGACGAGCCGATCTTTCTATAGACCAGTTCGGCGACTTGGTCAATCGATCAGGCATAAACAAGCAGATCGATCTCTTCCGGAAGTGAGTTGGAGACTTCGCGAATTACGTTGCCGCGGAGAAGATTGATAAGCGCGTTGCGTTTTGGTGTGCCGAGGATGAGGCGCGAAGCGCCGACGGTGGCCGCGACATCGACAATTGTTTCGGCGGCAGACGGGCTGACGGCATACGCAAACAATGGTGGATGGTCGCCCGCTTTTTCTTTGGCGACGCGGAATACTTCGCTCGCTTCTTCATCCTGCTGCCATTTGCGTTTACTGTCCTGTTCGGTCATGAACGGTTGTTCGCGGACGAAAAGCAGATACAGGCGGCGGCCAGTTTCTTGCGCTTCCTTCAAAGCAAAGTCGAGGGTGCGGCCTGTTCCTCTGATAGCGCAGAGAATTGATTCGGCCCCCACTGAAACAGCAATCGGAGGTTCTTTCGGGAGCGCCGGCGCAAGATCGACAGGTAACTTTTCGGGTATTAGCTGCGGCGAAGGTATTGCCTCTTTCTTGGCGCGGCGTTCCTGGACAAGGCCGCGCAGGATCAAACCGACGGCGAGAATGGTGACGGCGAAATAACGCGCGTTCGGCTTGTCGATGAGCAACGACATTTCGATCGCGAACATAACGACGAACGTCGCGAACATGAGCGTGCGTTCCCACGGTTTGATCGGCAGTTTCCGGTCGGTCGCGGTCGCGCCAACATTGGTGGCGATCGCGCCGACGACGCCGACGGCGTAAAGATCGGCGAGACCGGCCATGTCTTTAACGAGAATCACGAGCAACATCGGGACGATGGTGGCGAGCATCATGCCCGCGCTCGGCACGCCCCATTTGTTCAGTCGTTGGAAAATGTTTGGCAGCTCACGATCGCGCGACATAAGGAATTGGATCGTGATAAGATCGACAATCGCAGTGTTGACGGCGGAGAGGAGAAGCAGAGCGAAGACGATGCTGACGGCGATACCGAAAGCGTGACCGATCACCGGGCCGAGCGCGCCGCCGACGAATACTTCTCCCATGTAACGCAGCATGTAGTCGCGCACGCCTTCGGCATGCGGCGCGTTGACATCGCCGTGGGCGATCTGCAATCCGCCGAGCGCGTGCATGGCGAGCCCGAGCAACGCGGTGAAAATGCAAACTTCGATCATGACCCAGAGAATTGCGGGCGTGGACGTTTTACGCACCGACGGTTGCGCATCGGTGCTGCCGGGATCGAGGCGCATCACACCTGTGGCGTTGGCGATCGCTTCGACACCGGAAAGCGCAAGCACGATTCCGACAAATCCCGCCCAGTTCGACCAGAACCCGCCATGCAACGGTTGCAGATGACCGATCGCTTCGCCCATGTGCGGCAGACTGAAAAGTCCGAGAACGACGACGACGATCAGGGTTGGCACCGAAATCAAGAAGGCGAGGCCACCGGTGTGTTTTGGTCCGAGCAGGTTGAGCAATCCGATAATGAGGATGGCCGCGGCGGCGAACTTTTCCGGATGCGGAACGCCGAGATATTGAAACGCCGACAGCGCGCTGATTGCCGCCGTTACCAAATAGTCAGCGATGAGCAGGAACGCACCGACGATCGAAATCACTTCGCTGCGATGTCGCACGCTGGCGTAGACGCCGCCGCCGTCCGGATAAAGACGGCAGATGATCATGTAGTTGATGCCGACGAGCGCGGTAAGGACGCACATGAGCGCGATGAGCCAGAACGAGGCGTACCCGGCGACGGCGAAGGCGAGACCGATGACGTAGGCTTTGCTCGTGCCCCAGTCGCCGTAAAGAATCGCGGCTGCGCGCGGCACATCCACGTTGCGCGGACGCTTAACGTTAGTTGGTATCAATTTTTCGACTCAAAACGAGGCAGCACTCGCGCGACGAGACGCCTGACTTTCACTGGAGCCGGTTCCCTACGACTTCCTTGCCCTTTAATGATGCCGACGAGGTTAGCTGTCGGGCTGGAGCCATTAAATGCTCTCGATGCCGCGCATCGTTCGCCCCGATCTTTTCCGCGTTCGCGGAACAGAAATTGGTTCCCCCGCAAGATCGACAACTGGCCGATCCATTAAGCGAAACAAAGAACTGGCAGAAGCTTCCAACCGCACATCGGGCGCGTCAAGTCGGAGGCGGCCTGACACGCCGCGGTCGCTTGCTCTGCCCGCACGATGCGGGAAGGTGAGCGATGGCGGCGCCGAAGAGAATTTGGATCATCATTGCGTTTGCCGCAGTTTATTTGATCTGGGGTTCGACTTATCTCGGAATCCTTTTCGCCATTCAATCGATCCCGCCGTTTTTGATGGCGGGCGTGCGTTTCTTTTCCGCGGGTGCAATCATGTACGGGATCGCGCGATTGCAAGGCGCGCCGAAACCGGAAAGATCGACATGGTGGACGGCGCTGATTATCGGCGCTTGTTTGCTTTTGGGCGGAAACGGCGGTGTCACCATATCCGAAAAATGGGTCCCGACCGGATTGGCCGCGTTGCTCGTCGCCACAGTTCCGATTTACATCGCGCTGCTTGGTTGGCTCAGCGGCACGGCGTCCCGGCCGACGTCGATCGTCTGGCTCGGATTGATCGGCGGCTTTATCGGAGTCGGAATTTTGGTTGGGCCGGCATTCACAAGTTCGACCGGAAATCATCTGGCATGGGGCATGTCGATCCTGGTGGTCGCGTCGTTACTTTGGTCGATCGGCTCGCTCTATTCGCGCAAGGCTAAACACTCGTCGTCGCTGTTTGTCGCGGCGGGTCAGCAAATGATTTGCGGCGGAGCGTTGCTCATCCTCGCTGGACTCGGATTGGGCGAATATCGCCAATTCGATATCCGCAACGTAACCTGGCTCTCGTTAGGCGCGTTCGTTTATCTCGTGCTTATCGGAGCGCTCGTTGGTTACACCGCTTACTTTTATCTGCTCCGTCACTGCGAGCCGGCAAAAGTCGCGACCTATGCTTACGTCAATCCAATCGTGGCCATTTTCCTCGGGACCCTTTTTGCTGGCGAACGTCTGACTTTGCGGACGTGGATCGGTGCGGGATTGATTATCGGGTCGGTGGCAGTTGTAATCACCTGGCAGCAAATGAAATCCAGAACGGAGCCAGTCCTTACCGGACAAGTCGCCGGAGCGGAGTGCGCCCAATGACAACAGAAAAGTCATCAGGCGGATCCAAAGATCGACAACTCCGACAGCCGTCGCGAGCGGAGGAGACAATTGAAGTCGTGCAGCGCAATTGGCGGGCGGAGGTCGAGACGGCGCAGGTCTACCGCGAGCTGGCGTCGCGCGAAGTGGATGAAAGGCGTAAAGGCATTTTGCGCCGCATGGCGGAAGCGGAGGAGCGCCACGCGGAACGTTGGGCAAAGAAACTTGCCGATCTCGGCGCACCAATTCCGAAGCTGCCGGACACAATCGGCACCCGTTTCAAGCGCTGGTTCAATCGCGCGCTCGGGACCGACATCGCCATTCGCCGGATGGAAGCGGCCGAGGAAAAACACGAAGCGG
>QHRC01000230.1 GCA_003219995.1 Verrucomicrobiota bacterium | reverse complement strand
TGAAAACTGAAACGCTGAAATACTGACATGAAAGCAAAAAGCTGAAACGAAAATAATAAAAACTGAATGAAGATAGCCGTTATTGGTCTCGGTTATGTGGGGTTGCCGCTGGCGCTCCAGTTTGCTAGGTCGTGTGTAACCGTCCTGGGCCTGGATATTGATCCCAGGAAGGTGCAGCTTCTGAATGATAAGCAGAGTTATATCAATCACATCCCCCCATCGGACAGCTTCTACTGATTTCGGCCGGATCAAAGAGGTGGAGGCGGTGGTCATTTGCGTGCCGACGCCGCTCAACAAGAACCGCGAGCCGGATATTTCGTTCGTTATTGAAACTGGGCGGATGATTGCGCCGCATCTCCAGAAAGATACGCTAGTGGTGCTTGAATCGACGAGTAATCCCGGAACTACCGACGAAGATTTGCGGGCCGTCTTGGAGGAAGGATCAAGGATGAAGGCGGGCGTGGATTTCCACTTGGTCTTTTCGCCGCAGCGGGAGGATCCAGCGAACCAAAAACGTAAGGTCAAACTGATTCCGAAGGTCGTCGGGGGTTACACGCCAGCGTGCCTCGATCGCGCAATGGCACTTTATGGCAAAGCGATTGTCACACTGGTGCCCGTTTCCTGCTGCCGTGTCGCGGAGGCGACCAAGCTGTTGGAGAACATTTGTCGATCTTGAATCGCCTAAATTTTTCGCGCCTGCGGTTCGCAGTCAGTCATACGCACCTAAGTCAAATCATGCCGTGAATTTTGAACTGACACCCGAGCAACAGAAGTTTCAGAAGGCAGCGATCGAATTCGCCCGTCGCGAGCTCAACAGCAGCATGATCGAACGTGACGCCCAGCAGGTCTTCTCGCGTGATGGCTGGCAAAAATGCGCTTCCTTCGGCGTGCAGGGCATGCCGATCCCCAAAGAGTACGGTGGCAGCGGCGCCGACCCAATCACTACTATCGCCATGATGGAAGGACTGGGTTACGGCGGCTCCGATCAAGGATTGCTGTTTGCGATGAATGCTCACATGTGGACCAATTCGATTCCGCTCCTCAAATACGGCACCGCCGAGCAGAAGAAGAAATATTTGCCAGGATTATGCAACGGAAGTCTCATCGGCGCTAACGGCGCCAGCGAGCCGAATTTCAATGCAGACCCGAGTTACGAAAGAGCATAGCGATTACGTTTTGAATGGCACGAAGGTGTTTGTGACTAACGCTCCGGTCGCCGACGTGTTTACCATTTACGGAACCCTCGACCCCAAGCTTGGCGCGACCGGTATCTGCGGATTCATCGTCGAAAAGGGGACGCCGGGGCTGAGCGTTGGGAAAAAGAAAGACAAGATGGGCCTGCGCACAGCGCTCATGGCTGAGCTTGCCCTTGAAATCTGCCGTGTGCCAGCTACTGCCTTGCTTGGGCGGGAAGGACGCGGAGCTGATGTGTTCAACTGCTCGATGGCCTGGGAACGGGCATGTATCCTCGCGACCTGTCTGGGAACCATGCGCCGCCAGTTGGAGCGCTGCATCGACTACGCGCGGAAGCGCAAGCAATTCGGTCAGCCGATCGGCAAGTTTCAGTCGGTGGCCAACCGCATCGTCGATATGAAGCTGCGTTATGAAACAGCCCGGTTGCTGATTTACAAGGTGGGCTGGTTGATGCAGGAAAATAACTCAGCCGACATGGACGCCGCCATGGCCAAATTGTACGTCTCGGAATCGTTCGTGAAGTCCTGCCTGGATGCGATTCAGATACACGGCGGGTCGGGCTTCATGACCGAGCTCGAACTGGAACGTGAGCTGCGCGACTCAGTGGGCAGCACCCTGTATTCAGGGACATCTGAAATTCAGCGGAATATTATTGCCCGCGGACTCCGCCTGTAGGCTAAGGACGATTCATTTCTTATCCATGAATTTGGCAGCTAGCCGGAAAATTGCACGATCAGCAGCAGCATTTTCATATTGGCACTATAAAGCGCAGAGAACAGGAACGGGGAGAGAGCAGATGCGCGCAGTTTCGTGGAGTCGATTCGATATCCGAGCGGGGACTTCTTAAATATTCATCCCTTTCTGGCTGTAACAGATCGCGTCAATTCCAAAGTTCTTGTGATAGAGGGGTGGATACAACGACACGCAATTCAGGCGGGTGCGGATGAGTTCAACCGCGGTTCTTACGAGCGCATCTTTACCACTGGCGGACCTGAAAATGGGAGCGGCGGTTACGTTAATGATTATCAAACTTCGGCCAGCGTTGGGGTGGAGGCTTTGAAGGAGGCCGGAATCCCAGAAGAGGTCGTTCAAATGGCCCCGTCGCATGTAATTGATCAGGAGAGAACATACAGCGCAGCGATCGCGTTGCGAGATTGGCTTCGCGAACATAACATTACCGTGCAGAGTATGAATGTCTTGACAGAGGACGCTCATGCACGACGAACACAACTTCTATATCGGAAAGCATTCGGCAAGAAGGTGCTAGTGGGCATTATCGCAGTTTCAAATCCCGATGATAATCCCAAATATTGGTGGCGTTATAGCGACGGTGTTCGAGAAGTAATAGGGGAGAGTATTGCCTACATCTATGCGAGATTTCTCTTTTATCCGCCGGCATCGCTACGTGACAAAAAAATGACGCAAGCTTCTCAACATCCCGCTGACACTCAACAATGAAAATAGCTGTTGTTGGCCTCGGTTATGTCGGGCTGCCGCTGTCGCTTCAATTTGCTCGCTCGTGTGTGACCGTGTTGGGATTAGATGTTGACGCTACGAAGGTTCAGCTTCTGAATGAGGGGCAGAGTTATATTAAGCACATCGAGCCATCGACTATTGCCGAGTTGGTGAGGTCCGGTAAATTCTCCGCCTCCACCGAATTTAGCCGGATCAAGGAGGTGGAGGCGGTGATCATTTGTGTGCCGACGCCGCTGACTAAGAAT
>QHRC01000244.1:936-3819 GCA_003219995.1 Verrucomicrobiota bacterium | reverse complement strand
GACAGAATTCGGAAAATTTGGCGAAGCATTATCGGCCGTGAAAGACAAACTCGACCAGGCGTCACGCCACGTGGACAACGTGGCAGTGCGTTCGCGCGCGATCACGAAAAAGCTCCGCGATGTGGAAGAACTACCGGCAAATCCCAAAGGTTTGCTCCATATGCTGACGAAGACAGATCCGGAGGAGTGATTTCATCGGGTTCCGGAGCTGACGATTAAATCGACAATCCCGACACGGAAAGCTCACAGCACCTGATCCCATTTCGCTTTGTCCTTGAGCATGATCTCGCGCAGGAGGCGAATGGGTGGCATGCCATGATTGAGCAATTCATTATGGAACTTTTGCAGCGAAAAGTTTTCGCCTTCCTGCGTTTTGTAATCGTCGCGCAGTTTTAGGATCTGCAATTTGCCGAGCGTGTAATTGAGATAGCCGGGATCGAAAGTGCCGCGCATTGCCTCGGCCCGCGCTGGTTTTTCCTCGTAGTAACAATTCTCCTGAAAGAATTTTGTCCCTTCGTCAACGGTCATATTCCGCGTATGCATTTTTATCGCCACGCACAAGCGGCATAAACGCAGCATCGCTTCGTCGGCCTGCGCCATGCGATATTTGGCGGCGCGTTTCTTATCATCGACAACTGAGGTGGGACTTGTTTTCGGGCTCGGCTTCGCTTTCGGCGCTGCGGTTGAGCCCGGACTTGCACCTGGCCTTGGCGTTGAACTCGGAGCGGGTGCCGGCGTGCTGCCGTATCCTTCGTCGATCACCATTTTCTCGCAGTAATGGGCCCAGCCCTCGATGAAGGCGTAGCTCCCAAAGAGTTTTTCTACTTTGGTGGCCGGCGACGCATTCAAGCGAAGAAATTGCACATAATGCCCGGGATAGGCCTCATGAATGGAAACGATGTCCGCATTGTAATAATTAAAAGCTGTCAGCCATTCCTCTTTCTGTTTCTCCGGCCATTCGCTTTCGGTTGGCGTGACATAATAATAGGCTTCAGTCGCTCTTCTTTCGAAAGGGCCCGGCGTGTCCATGGAGGCAAATGAAATGGCGCGGCGGTATTGGGGCGTTTCTTTGACACGCGCCCGCACGTCCGAAGGGATCGTCACGAGATGATGACTGACGACGTATTTTCGGATCTGCTCGAGATTTTTGCCGATGTCGGGAAGCAAACTCTCCGGCGTGGGATGCTCGCTTTGGATTTGTTTGAAAATCTCGGCAGGCGATTTGCCGGCATCGATTTTTTTTGCCGCTTCGGCAAAGGAATTTTGCTCGGCCTTGAGCTGCCTCATGCCGATCTCGAGAATTTTTTCAGGCGGGAGATCGACAAGTTCAGTCTCACCGAGCAGGCGCTGGAATTTTTCGCCGCCGAGCGCGAAGTCAGGCGACGCTTTTGGAAGTTTGTCGCGTTCCAGCCACGTTGCGTAATCGGTCAGCGCGGCCGCCGCTTTGCGATTGGAATCTTGAAACTCGGCGCGAACTCGCTCGTCCTTCAGATCGGCGATCGCTGCGATCAGGTTTTTCTTGAGGAAATCGGCCGAGCCTCTCGCAATCTGAATGGCTAGTTCGACATAGGGCCTTGGAAGCACTTCATTCAGGTTCGTTTTTGCCGCGATCACGATGTTCGGAACCTGGGATTCGATTGCGACAATGCTGCGAACGCGGTCCTCCAGCGGCGCGAAATTTCGTTTTACGTAAACGTTTACATCGGCCGCGCGCGCGTAGACCATGGGATTGCGCTCGAAGATCGACACCTCCTGGAATTGAAAGAGTTCCTTTTTGATCGCGGCCTGCAAAATGCGCAGATCGATTGACTGACGCTGACTCAACTTATCCGGATCGAACTTTTTCAACCGGTCGTCGAACCGCCGCAACCGGGAAAGCTCGGCGTCGAGCGCGAGCCGGCTGTAATCGGTGATTTTGCCGTCGTATTCGTGCAGACCAAGCGCAGTTGCTTGAAGCGGACGAGCAGCGAAATAGCCTCTGATGTATTCCTCGGCCACCGCCTCGTATTCGGCATCGGGGGTCTGCGCCGCGAACACGAGCGTTGTCGCGAAATAGATCGCGCTCATGAGCAAGATCGAGGATTTCATTCTTTCGCGACGGTGGATTGGCCGCTCAGACGGGCCATGTGAAATAAATCTGGCCGGAAAGAAAACCACGGCTCGGCGGCCAGCCACGTCGACGCTTTGCCCGTTGCCAAAATTTCTGGTTGCGCGATGATTTGGCGATAGTCTTTCATGACATGAGACGACGCCTTCTTCTCGGCACGTTAGTTTGCCTTTTGTTCTTTAGCATTTTACTCGGCGTGGGCTTCCACAAAGTGTGGGCGGCGGTGGACGGAGACGACAACGGTTACTCGCAAATCTCCATTTTCGCAAAAGCCGTTCAATTGATCCGGCAGGATTACGTAGATGGGAACAAGACGAGCTACCACGATCTCATCACCGCCGCGATGAAAGGCATGCTCTCCTCGCTCGATCCGCACAGCCAGTTCATGGATCCGGATGACTTTCGCGACATGCAGGACGACACCCGCAGTCGGTTCAACGGCCTGGGGATCGAGGTTTCGATCAAAACCGGTTTGCCGACGGTCGTCACCGCGATGGAAGACACGCCGGCGGCGAAGGCCGGCATTATCTCCGGCGATCAGATTTTGAAAATAAACGGCGTTTCCACGGAAAGAATGGACCTGCAGGATGCCGTCAATATTTTACGGGGACCGCCGGGCGGGAAAGTAACTCTCACGCTATTGCGACCTTCGACCAAGGAGATCAAGGATTACACGCTGGAGCGCGTGGAGATAAAAGTGCAAAGCGTCAAGGGAACCCGATTGCTCGACCCCGAGCTGACCGGTCCCTACAAGATCGGCTACATCCGGCTCATTC
>QHRC01000244.1:0-901 GCA_003219995.1 Verrucomicrobiota bacterium | reverse complement strand
TCGATCTGCGCATTTTGCAGGCCGCGATCAAAAAGGAACTCTTTCAATTCCAGGAGGTGTCGATCTTCGCAATAATCCCGGCGGGCTTTTAAACAGCGCGGTGGACGTTTGTGCTCAATTTCTGCCGCCGAACACAAAAGTGGTTTCAACACAGGGTCGTGTCGCTTCGCAGGAACGTGAATACTCGACTTCCGGAGCAGCAAAAGAACGTTCGAATTTTCCAATGGTCGTTCTGGCCAATGAAGGCAGCGCGAGCGGCGCAGAGATCGTGTCCGGTGCGCTCAAAGATTTGCATCGCGCTATCGTCGTCGGCGAAACCACTTTTGGAAAAGGCTCCGTCCAGAACGTCATGCAGTTACCCGGCGGTTCGGCCCTGCGTTTCACCACTGCGAAATATTATACACCGAGTAAACAAGTAATTCATGGGAATGGCGTGACGCCAAACATTCGCGTCCCAATGAGTGCAGAGCAGGAGCGCGCCCTTTTCGCGTTGCGCAGCGCTGAAAACCTCAAACCGGACGAAGAAAAAGACATTATCAAGACGCGAGATCCGCAGATGCTTCGGGCCATCGACGCCCTCAAGGGTGTAATGATTTACGCGCAACAAAACGCGCCGAAGAGCGATCCGGTCAAAAAATAGCTGTGGAGGCGCTTGTGCCAAGCGCCTGTTTTTTAGCTTCGGCGGTTGGCACAACCGTCGCGCACCTGTGAAGACAATCCTCGCGCTCGAAACTTCCTGCGACGAAACCGCAGTCGCAATCCTGCGTGGCAGCGACCGCCGCTCCGGCTCGAACCGCCATTCCGGCTCGGAGTTGCTGGCGAGCGAAGTCGCTTCGCAAATCGCCGCGCACGAAAAATTCGGGGGCGTTGTTCCTGAAGTCGCGTCGCGCAATCATCTCGT
>QHRC01000243.1 GCA_003219995.1 Verrucomicrobiota bacterium | reverse complement strand
GGATCAAAAGTTGCGTCGTTTGTCGTACTCGGAAAAATCGTGCTCTTCGGCTTCGCGTCGATCCACGGCAGCTCCAATTGGCACGCGTTTGTGGCAGGTTGGTCGCCTGTGCTCGCAGTTCTCGCCGCCTTGTCGATCTTGTTAGGCAATTTTGTCGCCCTCGCGCAGACCAACGTCCGGCGGCTGCTCGCTTATTCCGCGGTTGCGCACGCCGGTTACACTCTGCTCGGATTAGTTGCCGGTAGTCGCGATGGATTTTCAGGCACACTATTTTATGTCACGATCTACGCCGTAACGCTCGTCGGCGCGTTTGGCGTGGTCGGTGTGGTTCGACAAACAACCGGAGGCGACGATCTGGAGAACTTTTCCGGATTATCGATGCGATCGCCGTTGCTGGCCGGGTGCATGTCGATCTTCATGTTGTCGCTCGCCGGTTTGCCGCCGCTCGCCGGATTTTTTGGAAAATTCTATTTGTTCAGCGCCGCGCTGCGCGCCGATCCAAACCACGGCCTGCTCTGGCTCGTCGCGCTCGCTCTCTTCGGCAGTCTTATCTCGCTTTATTACTACCTCATTGTTCTCAAAGTGATCTTTGTTGATCGATCAGTTGGAGACGTACCTTTCGTTAGAGTCGATCTTCTCCAAAAAGTGACGATATCTGTGGTCGCGGCGCTGGTGTTGTTCTTTGGAGTCGCGCCGACAACTTTGGTCGCACAAATCATTGCTTCGCTGTCGTAACAGTGCGCAAATCGGCGACCAGCGATTCGTTGATCGACGCCGCTCAACGTTTGTGCGCGGCAGTGGACAAACTCACCTTCGCTCCGCCGGTGACGCATGTTTACAATCCACTCGATTATGCCTGGCTGGCGTATGAGATGTATTTGCGTCGCTACGCCAACGGTCGCAAACGCATTTTGTTTCTCGGCATGAATCCCGGGCCGTTCGGCATGGTCCAGACCGGCGTTCCATTCGGCCAAGTCGCGGCCGTGCGCGACTGGCTCGGCATCGAAACAAAAATCGACCACCCGACAAACGAACATCCGAAACGCCGCGTGACTGGATTCGAATGCACCCGCTCCGAGATTAGCGGCGAGCGTTTATGGGGATTGTTCGCGCAACGATTCGGCACAGCCGAAAATTTCTTTCGGGAACATTTTGTAGCGAATTACTGCCCGCTCGCATTCGTCGAGAGCACCGGGCGCAATCGCACGCCGGATAGACTTCCGCCTGTTGAACGCGCTGCGCTCTTCGCGGTGTGTGACGAGCATTTGCACGAAGTCGTTCGCATTCTCGAACCGGAATGGCTCATCGGCATCGGCGATTTTGCGGCCAAACGCGCGCACGCAATTTTTGTCGATCAACCGCCACGCATCGGCCGCATCTTGCATCCAAGCCCATCGTGTCCGGCATCCAACGTCAACTGGGCCGGCAAAGCCATCATGCAATTGCACACGCTCGGTGTGTGGACGTGACGAACTGGCAAGCCTGTTAATCGCGAGACTGACCCTCTGGATTGCTGATTGCTAATTTCGGCGTTTCGTGTTCCGAGATTCTGTGAGCGAAACTGCAATCGACCCACGTTTTCAAAATCGCGAGCGTCAACCGGGTCTCGATCTTCTCCGCGCGCTTGCCATCATCGTCGTTGTCATTTACCACGCCGCTCTTTTCGGATTCAAGCTGCCCGGCCGGGTTGACCGCTTCGGCTGGATCGGGGTCGATCTTTTCTTCGTCCTCAGTGGTTATCTGATCGGCGGCCAACTGCTCGCGTCTCTCGCACGCGGTCGGTCCATCAATCTTGGCCGATTTTTCGCCCGCCGTGCCTTGCGCATCATTCCGGCCTACTTCGCCATCCTGGCGATTTACATCTTCTTGCCGTCATGGCGCGAGTATCCCGAAATGTCGCAGCCACTCTGGAAATTTCTGTTGTCAGTCCAAAATATCGGCCTCCATGGCGGCACCGCCTTCTCGCACGCCTGGTCGCTCGCCGTCGAAGATCAATTCTATCTCTGTCTCCCGTTCATTTTGCTCTTTGTGAATCGCTGGCGCCCGGCGGCTTTCATCATTCCTTGCGCCATCGTTCTTAGCGGAATCCCGTTGCGCGCATTTCTTGCCTCGCAGAATTTGGTCGAGAGCGGCGTCGCTTTCCCAGGATTTCAAGTGTGGATTTATTATCCAACCTGGACACGACTCGATCCGCTTGTCTTCGGCGTTGTCCTGGCCGCGATCGAAAAATTCCGGCCTGAATGGTGGCAGCGCCTGATGAATCTCGCGATCTGGCTTTGGTTGCCCGGACTGGCGCTGATTGTTTACGCGTTATACCTGGGAGAAGGCGATTACGTCTACGTCGCCGCCTGCATTTGGCAATTCCCGTTGCTCGCCCTTGGAATGGCCGCACTGTTGCTTT
>QHRC01000242.1 GCA_003219995.1 Verrucomicrobiota bacterium | reverse complement strand
AGTGGAGTAGCGCAGCCGCTCGATGTCCGTCATCGTCGCGCGTTGTTCGAGTGTTTTTCGTTCGTCCATTCTAACAATCAGAGATTCCTCGACTTCGCTCGGAATGACAAGGAATGTGCCGGGTGCGACGAGTTTGGCAATTTCTGATTCTCGCCGTGCTCGCAGCGAGTGGTTGCGGTCAGAAGCCTGCGCCAGTTGTCGATCTTGCGAGCGAGCGCCAGCGGATGGTGCAGGAGCAGCTGATGTCGCGCGGCATCCACGAAGAACGCGTGTTGGCCGCGATGGCGAAGGTGCCGCGCGAGGAATTTGTGCCGAAGGAAACGCGTCCTGCCAGTTACACCGATCAACCGTTGCCGATTGGTTACAGTCAGACGATTTCGCAACCGTACGTCGTCGCCTTTATGACGGAGCAGTTGCAATTGAAACGTGACGCTCGCGTTCTGGAAATTGGCACCGGCTCAGGTTACCAGGCGGCGATTTTAGCCGAGCTGGCCGCCGAAGTTTACACGATTGAAATCATCGAGCCGCTCGCGAAAAACGCCGAGGCGACGCTTGCGCGTCTTAGTTACAAAAACGTGCACGTGAAGGCAGGCGACGGTTACAAAGGTTGGCCGGAAAGCGCGCCATTCGACGCGGTCATCGTCACGTGCGCGCCCGATCACGTTCCACAGCCGCTTGTCGATCAATTGAAAGAAGGCGGGCGAATGATCATTCCGGTTGGCGGACTGGGCGAACAGGAATTGTATCTTCTCGAAAAGAAAAACGGCCAACTCGAGAAGCGCACGGTGTTGCCGGTTCGTTTTGTGCCAATGACTGGCGAAGCGGCTAAACGCCAGTGAATGGTCTTTGGTGTAGAGGCGCGTGTCCTCGCGCGCATTGATAGCGGATTTGCGGCTGAGGACAGCCGCCACTACACCGACAAGCTATTGGCTATTCACTTGATCACTGCCAACTTCTTTAGATCGATGCGTTTGACCCACTCCTGTAACTCCTTCGGGTCCTGATTTTGCAATTCGATTTCGACGAAGTAACGCTTCGCGATCATAACCCAAAGCGAGGTGTGCTTTTGTTCTTTCTCGTAGGCTTCGAACCCCGGATTGTCATCGATGGTGACGGACTTGCTGTAGCCTTCCATCGTTTCACTGTTCAATTTCCACGCGGCGCTGGTCGCCGTGACGTAGTCGGGGTTCGCCGCTGAATCCAGAATGCTGATCGACGCTGTCGGCGCGGTGGACCCTTCGCCTTTGCGGTAATCGCGATGTACGTTCGTGATCTTGAACCCGCCCACGTCGGTGGTTGACCCCTCCGCCTTGTCCGCCGTCCAACCCGACGGAGCGTCGGGCAAAATCGGAAGCAGTTTTGCATAATCGACCACGTCGGGCACGAGGATCGGCTCGTTTTGCGCGCGTGATTCCAGAGCCAGCGTGACCAGCAGACCAAGCGCAACAATTGTGAAACGCGCGGCGATCCGGCTAGCCGATGAATGATTCGGCGTCGGTTTTTTCATACGAACGCGTAGTATTGATCGATTCAAATCCCTGTACTCGATTGACTTTGGCGGGGCAGTTTGTCAAGACGCGATCCGTGGCGCGCCCGACTCAACTGGCAATTTTCATCTCCATCCTGGCCATCGCAACGCGCTTTTTTTTGATCGACCAGCCCTACATCGACAATTGGAGCTGGCGGCAAAGCGATGTCGCGGCTATCGCCCGCAACTATTTGCAAAACGGTTTTCATTTCGCATATCCGCAAATCGATTGGGCAGGCGACGCGCCGGGTTATGTCGGGACGGAATTTCCCATTTTCCCGTTTGTGGCCGCAATCTGTTACAAATTTTTCGGCGTTCACGAATGGGTCGGGCGGATTCAAGGCGTGATTTTATTCGCGGCCGCCCTGCCATTCTTCTTTTTGCTCGTGCGGGAAATTTTCGATGCTGGGGTGGCAAGATGGGCGCTGGTTTTTTATGGTTTTGCACCGCTGAATGTTTTCGCGGGCCGCGAGTTTATGCCCGATGTGCCTTCGCTCAGTCTGGCGCTTATCGGTCTGTATTTTTTCATTCGCTGGACGGGCGACCAGAAATTGACGTCGTTATTTGCGGCCGCCGGTATTCTGGGGCTGTCGATCTTGATCAAAGCACCGAGCGTGTTGATTGGCGTGCCGATAGGATACATCGCACTTCGGCGCTTCAGTTTTTCGGCATTCCGGCGCGTGGAGCTATGGGGGTTTGCGGCGATCACATTGGTTCCGTCCATCGTCTGGTACTGGCACGCTCATCGACTCGCCGAGGCGTTTTACCCACATCACTTTTTTGGAGCCGGTGCTTTTCGAATCATGAATGCAAGTTGGTACTTGAACATCGGCTACCAAATTGCAACCTCGACGCTCACTCCCCTGCTCTGCGTCCTGGCAATCGCCGGTTTGTTTGTGAAAAGATCGACAAATTACGCCGCCTCTTTTCTTTACTGGCTCGGTGCGATTGCTCTTTTTATTTTCGCCGCGGGCTGGGGACACCGGCACCAGTGGTATCAATTGCCATTGATTCCGATCGCGGCAGCTTTCGGGGGCGCTGCTTGCTGTTGGTTAGGCAGGAAGGTTCGTGCGTCCATGACCGAAGGTTTTGTCGCTTTCGTAGCAATCCTCTTCGTCGTTGTTTCCCTTTTGTCGGTGCGGCCATTTTACCGGCCGTCGGCGGCCGATCTCCGTATCGCGGGTCTCTATTTGGCGCAGTCGACGCCGAAAGATTCGCTCATAATTGCCGCTGATTACGGCGATCCGACTTTATTCTACTACGCCAAGCGCAAAGGCTGGCACTTTCTCGAAAAGGACGGCATTTACAATGGTCATCCGGCGAGCAATGCCGAAGCGATCAATGATTTGGAAGAGCTGAGGCTACATGGGGCCACGCACATTGTTTTCTATTCGGCCACGTTTTGGTGGCTGGATTACTATCGGCAATTCGCGGAACATCTGGGCGCGACCGCGATAATGATGAAATCTACCCCGCAGTTTAAAATTTATCGCTTGCAGCCGGAATGAAAAAATCCTTCTCGATTCGTGACGCGACTGTCGCCGATATCCCGATCATCTTGCAATTGATTCGCGATTTGGCGACCTACGAACGTGCACCGAATGAAGTCAGGGCGACCGAAACACAACTTATCGATGTTTTATTCGGCGAAAAACCCGTGGCGGAAGCGCTGCTCGCTTTCGAGGACGAAACGCCGATCGGATTCGCGGTTTTCTTTCACAACTTTTCGACCTGGCTCGGGAAACCGGGGCTTTATCTGGAAGATTTGTTTGTGAAACCAGAAGTCCGTGGGAAAGGCTACGGTCGTGCCTTGCTTATTCACCTAGCGAAAATCGCCCGCGATCGGGGCTGTGGCAGGATGGAGTGGGCGGTGCTCGATTGGAACGAACCGGCGATTGAATTTTATAAAAAAATCGGCGC
Organism: Verrucomicrobiota bacterium; assembly: GCA_003219995.1. Taxonomy (GTDB): domain Bacteria; phylum Verrucomicrobiota; class Verrucomicrobiia; order Chthoniobacterales; family UBA10450; genus UBA10450. Next base: position 343 of record QHRC01000242.1, on the reverse strand, counting down.
ACAACCTCTTGATGAGTGGAAAATTTTTCGCTTAACCCGCGACGGAATCGCGAAGCTCGCGGAATCGTAACCCTCGAGCACGAGCAGGAACATGAATGAGTAAACCGCCCGCGAAAATCGAAGATTATGCGTTTCTGAGCGACACGCAGAGCGGCGCGCTGGTGAGCCGTGAAGGCTGCGTCGATTGGTTGTGCTTTCCGCGTTTTGATTCGCCGGCCTGTTTCGCTTCATTGCTCGGCAAGAAGGAGAATGGCCACTGGCTTTTTTTTCCGGTGGCCAAGATCGAGAAGGTGAAACGCCGGTACCGCGGCGACACACTCATTCTCGAAACAGAAATTGAAAC
>QHRC01000021.1 GCA_003219995.1 Verrucomicrobiota bacterium | reverse complement strand
CGGAAGGCGGACTGCGCGACGCGGAATCGATGCTCGACCAGCTCGTCGCGTTTTGCGGCGATCCAATCAGTGAAGCGGATGTATTGAAAGTTTTTGGATTCACCAGCCAGCAAACGGTTGCAAATTTCACGGACAAGATTTTGCGTTCGGCCACCGCCGAGGCGGTGCAATTGCTCCACGAACAATGCGAAGCTGGCAAAGACATGATGCGGCTGATGGCCGATCTGATTTCATATTTGCGCGACCTGCTCGTGTTCAAGGTGAAACCAGACGCGCTCAGCGAAGATGTCGATCTTGACTCGCAAGAATCGCTCGCGGCGCAGGCGGGATTGATCGAGACCGATCGCCTCCTCGAGCTGATCGACCAGTTTGCCGAAGCCGAAGGCCGGATGAAATGGGCGCCGAACAAAAAACTCCATTTCGAAGTCGCGCTCATCAAAGCGATCCAAAGTTTGAGCGAGGTCACGCTCAATGAAGTGATCGAGAATTTAAATGCGTTGCGTGATGGCAAAGATGTTACAACGAAAAAAGCTGTAGCCGGCATCGGTGATGCCGGCCGCGAGGAATTACGCCCCGGGAAAACCGGGGTCGCCGACCCCCGCGAGGATTTTTGCTGACGCCGGTTGACTCGTTTACCGTGTTTGGGGCGGACGGCCGCAATTTTCTCCTCTGTTATCCGGCGGATGAGAAATCGGCAATTGAAACGCTGGCCACGACAAGCAACCGTCGGCAGCTCGAAACTTTGCTCAAAGAAATCAGTGGCCGCGATTGGACGGCAAAATTGAGCGCGAAAGAGGGATTGCCAGGGAAAAGCGAACGCGCGCAGCCGGCGCGCAAAGCCGACGAATTTAAAGACGATCCACTCATCCAGGAAGCGCTCGAAATTTTTAAGGGCGAAATAAAGACTTGACCCTCACCTCAGTCCTCTCCCTCAGGGAGAGGCGGACGCGAAGCGCCGAGTGAGGATAGAAAGTTGAGTCAAGGATTTGAGATTATGAATCTGAACAAGTTGATGAAACAGGCGCAAAAGATGCAGGAGCAAATGGCGAAGACACAGGCCGAGCTGGAGGAGAAAACTGTCGAAGTAAGCGCGGGCGGCGGAAAAGTGACAGTAGTGGCGAACGGCGCCGGCGAAGTGATTTCGATCAAGATCGACAAGGCGGTTGTCGATCCAAACGATGTAGAATTCCTCGAGGAAGTTGTTTTGAGCGGCGTGAAGCAAGCCATCGAACAAGGCAAAGCGCTCGCGCAATCGGAGATGGCGAAGATCAGCGGTGGGTTGGGGCTGGGATAACGTTAAATTGTTAAAAATGTTACAAAGTTACAAGGGAGCCATGCGGAGCCGACTTACGATTTAACTTTGTAACGATTTAACGAATCTCTTGTGCCTTTCATAAACGCACACTTCGCGCACGCCTAAGATCGACATCTTCTCCGCGAGCCGCGAAAAGTTTTCGCCGAGTTGCACGTAGGAATGCGCGTCGGAAGCGGTTGTGAATGGGATTGCTTTTGCCATTGCCAGCTTAATGATGCGATCGGCCGGGTAAAGTTCGTTCACCGGTTTGCGCCAGCCCGCCGTGGAAAGTTCAATCGCCAGATTGCGGGAGCGAACGAACTCGATCGTTTCGTCGGCAATCGCACCGATTTCTGCGGTCGGGCGATGGCCGTGGATTTTGATCAGATCGAGATGGGCAAGACAATCAACCAGCCCGCTGGCAGCGATTTCGCGCACGCGACGGAAATAATCCGAATACAACTGGTCGATATTACGACCTGCAAATTGCTCCGCGCCGGCCGGAACGCTGTCGAACATTTGATCGTCGCGCTCGAGAAAATGCACGGAACCGAGAACGAAATCGAGTTTGTTCCAATTGTCCTCCACCCATTTTCGACCGTCGGCTGAACTTTGCGGATCATTGTCCAGCTCTATACCGGCACGGATTCTTAGATCGACATTTTTCTCGCGCAGCTTATCGATCTCATCGAAATCCATGCCTTCGTGATAGCGATCGTGATCGGTGAAGGCGATTTCATCGAGTCCGGCTTTTCTGGCGGAATCGACCCAGGGCTGCAAAAGCGCCAGGGTGTAGCGCAGCGTCCGATGTCCCTGCGGATGGGTGTGATAATCAGAGAATAGCTTCATGGTGGATCGAGCAGTCTCTTGCTCGATGTCAATTTTGGCGGCGAAGCCGCATTTGTATTAGCATCGCCCGGCGGAGCGGCCGATCCACCCTGTCTTCACGGCGCGGTCAGAAATTTTTGGCGGATGCGCAGTTCCGGATATTTGGGAAAGAAGACCTCGGCGACAAAAACCTTGTTCGGAGTGAGATCGCGCGTCGCGATCGTCTCATTGTATTCGACATGCTCCTGCGGATTGATCAGGACCGTTCCTGGATTTTCGTTAATGGCGTGATTCTCGGACCACTTGGTCAGGATCGCATCGGCCGAATTCTTCAAATAAATCTCGATTCGCTGGTCGGTCGGGAAATCGAGTGGGATGGGATGTTTGGATTGGTTGGTCAATGTCAATTTGATCGCAAGCTGGCGGACCTCGGACAATTTCACGGTCTGTGGCGCGACCAGCAAGTCGAGAGTGAGACCATTCAGCTTTGCATTTTGGTATTGCGTAAGATGGGTCGAAGAAAATGGATGAAGAATCCGGCCGAACCAGCCTCGTTTTTTCGCGGCCGGGGCAGGAGTGGTATCCTGGCCAAAAGTCTGCGCCGCAACCGCGAGGAACAAAGCAAGGCCGGCGGCGCTGTGTCTCATGAGCGGGTTTAAACAGCAAACGTTGCAAATCCTGTCAAACCCTTTATCAATCGGGCCATGAAGAGTCCCTGCGTAACGGCGCTGGCCTTGGTTATTTTGCTGCAGGCGGCGGAAGCCCAAAGTGGACATTGCATGTTGCGCCTGCACGCGGAAGCGAACCCGCGCGACACAGCGGTTTTTGCAACTTCGGTGCGGGCCCAATTCTCGGGCAAAGATATCGCCATTGAAAAGGTGGCGCGGATCTCCGAACGCGATGTCGTCGCGTTCCAGCCGTATCCGGCCGGCGCCGGAAACTACGGCGCGCTTTTTCAACTCGACGATCACGGGCGCATCACGCTTGACGCCTTGAGCATCGAGCACCGCGGCGGTTTGCTTTTTGTCTTCGTCAATGGCCGGGCGATCACCGAGCTGCAAATCGACAAGCGCGTGGCCGACGGAAAAATCTACATCGCTTCGGGACTGACCGCGGCCGACATCGAATCGATGAAGAAAGATTGGCATTTGCTCGGCGAACACAAGCGATAATGGCGATGCGATCCCCCGCCGCGGCTCTTGCCGCGCTTGTCGCGTTCAATTTGTCGATGCAAGCCCAACTTGTCGATCTTGTCCTCCCGACCAATAACGACGCTCTTTTCTCGGGCGCTGGACCCGCGTTCTACCAATACGTCGAGCGCGATTACAAAGGAATGAAATCGACGCCATGGGAAGGCGGCCAATACGGTTTCGTCCGCGACCCGGTCGAGACCGCAGCGGGAATTGTTTACACACGATTCCACGAAGGGATCGATATTCGGCCGCTTCGGCGTGACACACACGGCGAACCGCTCGATGAAGTGCGCGCCATTGCCGACGGCAAGGTCGTGCACACCAATCTCGTTCCGGGATCTTCGAACTATGGCAAATACATTGTCATCGAACATCACTGGGACGGCTCGAGCTATTACAGCTTATACGGGCATCTGAACTCAATCGCAGTTCGACCCGGTCAAACCGTCCATCGCGGCGAAGCGATTGCGGTGATGGGTTACACCGGGCAGGGATTGAACCAGGCGCGGGCGCATTTGCATTTGGAATTGAACTTCATCCTCAGTCACCAATTCGAGTCGTGGCACGACACCTTTTATAAAAAAGATCCAAACCGTCACGGCATTTATAACGGTCTCAATCTTGCCGGACTGGATATCGCGCGTTTCTATCAGGCGCTGCGCCAGAGACCGTCCCTGACAATTCCCGAATTCATCTCCGAAGAAGAGACGTTTTATAAAGTGACCTTGCCGAAATCGCCGAATTTCGAATTGCCCAAACTTTATCCCTGGATGGTACGCGCAAATGAGGAGGTCGATCCGGCGTCGTGGGAGGTTTCATTCGCTCGCACCGGTTTGCCCCTCAAAATCGAACCCAGCGCCAGAACCGTGACGGAGCCGGAACTGACCTACATCAAAAAAAGCCCGATTGATTATTCCTACCTCACCCAGGAACGAATCGCTGGACGCGGAGCAACGGCGCACCTCACAGAAAAAGGGAGCGTGTTCATGCGTCTCCTGATTTGGCCGGAGTAAAGAAAGTTGCATCGGCGTCCTGTCCGCCGACGTACGAGCCAGCCCGAGATTACTCTCGTGACACTGTAGCGGCGCTCTATGGGCACCGAACGTTAAACAAACGGCGGTCATAGACCGCCGCTACAGCATTCAGCACGAAGTTGGCGTACGCTGGGCAAGCGCGACCGCGTGCGGAATCGCGCTCTCGACGAAGCCAAGACACTCTACCGCGCCACTGGGTTTTCCCGGCAGCGCAATCACGAGTGAAAGATCGACAATCGCGGCCAGGCTGCGCGACAGAATCGCGTTGGGCGTGATCTTCGTTGATTGGGCGCGCATCACTTCGCCGAAGCCGGGCAACTCCACGCGCATAATGGCGCGGATCGCTTCCGGGGTGACGTCGCGTGGACCGATTCCCGTTCCGCCAGTCGCGAGAATTAATCCGCAGCCTTGCTGAGAAAACGAACGAATCGTTTCTTGGATGCGTGCGGCCTCATCTGGAACGACTGCTTCGCAAACGACCTGCCATCCTCCTTTCTGCGCAACGTCCTTTAGCGCTGGCCCGCCAAGATCCTTGTAATCGCCGGCGCTGGCGCGGTCAGAAATGGTAATAATTCCAACGCTGATTTGCATCGTTCTGTAGCGGCGCTCTATGAGCGTCGTTTGTTTTGGCTCCGGCGGTTAGAGACCGCCGCTACAGCGCGCTTAGTTTTAGTAACCAACCGGATGCTCAAAATTTCCATTTCGTTGTCGACTGCTTTGCACATGTCATAAACTGTGAGCAACGCGACGGACACTCCTGTCAGCGCTTCCATCTCGACGCCGGTCTGCGCCAGCGTGCGGGCGGTGCATTTAACCTCGGCACCATTATTCGAGGTAACGATGTCGACCTTGACTTCACCCAGCGGCAGGGTGTGACACAGAGGGATGAGCTGCGCAGTTTGCTTTGCAGCCTGAATGCCAGCGATGCGCGCGATCGCGAACACATTGCCCTTCACGATTTTGTTCTGAGAAATTAGCTCGAGCGTCTCGCGACGCAGTCTAATTTTCCCGGCCGCGATTGCGGTGCGTGCGCTCTGCGGCTTGGCTGAAACGTCAACCATCCGCGCGCTGCCATCGGCGGCGATGTGGGTCAGGCGTCGCATGTCTCAGCCACCGATCGCGACCATTTTGCGGTTTGGCTTGTAATTATTGCGAAAGTCGTGTTGTTCGGGTTTCCGATCGACCACATCGAGAAAGAACTGTTTAAGCTCGTCATCACTCGCGCCCGCGCGCAGAGGTTCCATAATGTCGAATTCAAGATAACTCCCAAGACACGGACGCAATTTGCCATCGCAGGTGAGACGCAGCTTGTTGCAGCTTTCGCAAAAGTGAAGGTTCGTCATCGCACCGATAAAACCGATGCGCTGTTGGCGACCGGGGATTTGATAATAGGTCGCGGGACCGTTGGTGCGGAACCTGGGCTCGGGAACCAAAACACCAAAATGCAATTCAATCGCGCGCTTCGCCTCGAGGATCGGCATGAAATTGTTTTCATCGAGCACTTCGTTCGTGCTCACCGGCATCATTTCGATGAAACGCAGGATCAAATTGCGGGCTGCGGCAAACTGAATGAGCGGAATTAACTGATCTTCGTTTCGGCCGCGCATCAAGACGGCGTTCAGTTTGATTTGGTCGAAACCGGCGCCGATGGCGGAGTCGATTCCACTGAGCGCTTGCAGATGCATGTCGCGACCGGTGATTTGGGAATAAACATTTCGATCCAATGTATCGAGCGAGATGTTGACCGAATGCACGCCGGCATCTCGCAATGCTGCCGCCATTGTTACGTCCGGACTCGCTTCACGCGCGAGCAATGTCCCGTTGGTCGAAAGGCCAATGTCGCGAAGGCCGGAGATCTTCGAGACTTGGCCGATGAAATCGACAACGCCGCGGCGGGTGAGCGGTTCGCCGCCGGTGATTCTTATTTTCGACACGCCCAGTTCCGCGGCGATGCGAATGAGGCGCAAGATTTCCTCGTAAGTCAGAATCTCTTCGCGCGGCAGCCATTCTTGGAGTTCCTGCGGCATGCAGTAGGTGCAACGCTCGTTACAACGGTCGGTGATAGAGACGCGCAGATAGGAGATGCGATGGCCATATCGATCTTGCATTCGAGCGCAACGTTACCGGCAAGGTGGGGTTGAATCAAGAAAGTGACAGGATTGACTCATAAATCTGTGGCTGTATGATTTTTCTCATGAAGCGTCAATTTCTTTTCAGGGCACTGACGCTCGGTCTTTCCGCCAGCGCTATTATCCTGACCAGTTGCTCCACGACTGAGACGCGGATCTCGAATCATCCGGAAATTTACCAAACTCTTTCGCCAAGAGATCAAGCGCTGGTGAGCCAGGGACAGATTCGGCCCGGGATGTCGGAAAACGCGGTTTGGCTGGCGTGGGGTTCGCCGGAGCAAAAAGCGGTAGGCAATATGCGTGGCCGGGCGACAGAAACATGGGTATACATAACCTACACCACGGCTCCTTACGGATACGGATATCCGTATCGTCCGTACGGTTATGGTTATGGTTATGGTTTTGGAAGTGTCTCTGTGTTCCGGACGCATCATCATCGCAGCTTTGTCTTCTTCGGTGATCCGTTTTACGATCCATTTTATTATTCCTACATTCCGCCGAGCATTCCGGTTCCATACAAGACGGTCACGTTCGCCAATGGCCGCGTGATGTCCTTTCAAATCCTCGCGCCTTACCGCTGATTAGAACCTGGCCCACGCCTCGAGCGTGCAGCGGCGCTTCGTAAATGGCTTACCGCTCCTTCGGAAAATTCATTGAGGCGCTCGAGCAAGCAGGCGAGTTGAAACGCATCGCCCTTCCGGTCGATACCGATTTACTCATCGCGGAATGGGCCAACCGGGAAATGAAATCGCCCGGCGGGGGCAAGGCGCTTTTGTTCGAGCAGCCGATCGTGGATGGGACAAAATCGGAATTTCCCGTTGCCATCAATACGATGGGATCGCGCGCGCGAATTGCCATGGCCCTGGGACGCGAGAGCGTGGATGAAATTGCGCAGGAAATTCAGCTTCTCCTGAAAGCAAAGCCGCCGACCGATCTGCGCGAAGGTTTCGCCTTACTCAAACAGGGAATTCACCTGCTGCACGCGCGACCGAAACAGGTGAAGGAAGCTGCCTGCCAGGAGATCGTGCATAAGATTGACAATCAATTTTCGCTGGCTGATCTGCCCATCTTGAAGTGCTGGCCGAAAGACGGCGGCCGTTTCATTACCTTGCCGAATGTACACACGCGCGATCCCGAGACAGGCGCGCGCAACGTCGGCGTTTATCGGATGCAAATCTACGACAAGCGCACGACCGGAATGCACTGGCAGATTCACAAAGTCGGCGCGCGCCATGGGAAGCGATATTACGAGCGCGGCGAACGGATGCCGGTGGCGGTGACGCTGGGAGGCGATCCGGTTTACACTTTTGCTGCGACCGCGCCATTGCCTGATGGCCTGGATGAAATTCTCTTCGCGGGCTTTCTCCGAAAAAGATCAATCGAGCTGGTGCGCTGCGAGACAATCGATGTCGATGTCCCGGCGGATGTCGATTTTGTCCTGGAAGGATATGTGCAGCCGGAGGAGATGCGCCCGGAAGGCCCCTTTGGCGATCACACCGGTTTTTACACTGCGGTGGAGGATTATCCGGTTTTCCATCTGACCGCCATCACCCATCGGTGCGACGCCGTTTATCCCACGACGATTGTGGGAGTTCCGCCGATGGAAGATTATTACCTGGGCGATGCGAGCGTCCGGATTTTTTTGCCGGTCTTCAAAATGAATTTTCCCGAAATCGTGGACATGACGCTGCCGCCGGAAGGTGTGTTTCACAATCTGGTCTTCGTAAGCATTCGAAAGCAGTATCCGTATCAGGCGTTCAAGATTATGCACGGTCTGTGGGGAATGGGACAGATGATGTTCAGCAAATACATCGTCGTAGTTGATGAAGATTGCGACGTGCACAACACGAGCGAAGTGCTCTTTCGTTTGTGCGCCAACACCGATCCGGCGCGCGACACAACGTTCATCAAAAATCCGAGCGATTCACTTGATCATGCCCCAAGCGAGCAGAACATCGGATCGCACATGGGCTTTGACGCCACGCGCAAATTAGCGGGCGAGAACTATCACCGCTCGTGGCCAGAATTACTGAAGATGACCGACGAGGCGCAAAAGCTGGTGGACGCGCTGCAAGCCCAAACGCGTTGAACCTGCAAAATGCGAGGTCCCCGGGGATGGTATGCCGGGCACTTCCCTACGGCTTGCGGAAAAGCTGGCCTGTGTCGATGTCGCGCGTTAATCCACCCGGCGGAACGCCGCGAAGATCGTAGATGCGATTCGTGTACGGACTATAAAACAGTCCGGGCGTGCCGCTAAAACGGGCGAACGGAAAACCGCCTGGCGGCGGTGGACCATAGCGCGCGGCTTGATCCTCTTCGATGGCCGCTCCGATTAATGCGCCGCTGGCCGCACCGATCGCTGCGCCAACGGCCGCGCCCCGCACTCTACCCGTGGCGGCGCCGCCAATGATTGCCCCGGTCGCCGCCCCATAACCCGCGCCTTGCCCGGTGGGTGTGTCGCATGAACTCAGAGCCAGCGGCAAAAGAGCGCACGCCGAAATGATTCTTAAATGATTTTTCCTCATAATTTCTCCTCAGAATTCTTTAACCCTTTCAGGGTGCGACCGTAGCGATAAATTCAAAATAAATTTCGCAATTGCTCTGTCAGACGGATGCGCAAGCATGCATGTTCAAAAGTTTTTCAATAATTGCGCGACGATCCGGCCGGCTTTCTCCAGTTTGTTGAGCCGATAGTCTTTTTCGAAAACGCGAAAGTTATCAGATTCCATTCGGCGGAGAAGGCCACGATAGACTGAAGACATGATCTCCGCCGCAACCATCGAGCGTCGATCTTCCGGCGGAAGCAGGCGGGCGGCTTGCGCGAAAAAGTCACGCGCGCGAGCGGCCTCAAATTTCATCAGGCGAACAAAGCGCTCGTTATATTGTCGATCTTGCAATGCCGCTTCGGAATAACCGAAACGAATCAGGTCTTCCTGAGCCAAATAAATCCGGCCCGCGCGCAAATCTTTCCCGACATCGCGAATGATGTTCGTTGTCTGGAGAGCGAGCCCGAGCTGGATCGCATATTCTTTGCAGGCCGGATTGCGATATCCGAAAATCTCGATGCTGACGAGGCCAACAACACTTGCCACCCGATAACAATAGAGGCGGAGCTCATCGAAAGTCGCATATCGCGAGATGCTCAAGTCCATTTCTACACCGGCAATGATTTCCTCGATCATACCGGGCGAGAGCGAGTACTTGTCGATCAAAGCGCGCATGTCAGGGGCAAGCGCCGGTTCGCCGGGTGCCACGGCGCGGAGCACATTGCGCCATTCCGCGAGCTGCAGCCGTTTGGCGGCGACGCTGAGCTCCGAAGAATCGACGATGTCGTCGATCACGCGGCAAAACGCGTAAAAGATTGTGATGTCGCGCCGACGTTCACGGCCCAAGGAAATAAATGCCAGGGCGAGGTTCGAGTTGCTCTGGCGGGTGATCGTTGCTGCATTCACATTCACGCCATCGCGATCGGGCTAATAGCGAATCCAACTCTCCTGCTCAACGCGACTGGTTTCGCTTTGACGAAACAGACAGACCCATGAAGCCAATAGCCAGCCGATGATGAGTCCGCGCAGAAAGACAAAAATGCATTTCCAGGAAAAAAGCGCGACTAACCGATCACCAATCGCGCCACGCACAATGGCGTCGGAGGCAATAAGGAAAAAGAAGTGGATCCCGCAGATGAGAAAAAACCAGCCGAAGCGACCAGCGTTCTCGCGGATGAATTGACGATGGGAGCGGATCGCGGCAGCCAAAGTTTCGTTATGTAGAGCAAGCGAGATCTGGACGGA
>QHRC01000211.1:3542-4076 GCA_003219995.1 Verrucomicrobiota bacterium | reverse complement strand
CAGGCGTGCCTACGACGTAACCTGTTCCCGCTTGCAGCGTCATGATCGCTGTTTCGCTCGCTTCGGTTCCCCGCTGCCGTGGATCGGTATCCTCCAAAGCATTGAGCGTAACGGTGGCTGAGGATTGACCTGCCGGGATCGTGACTGGACTACCAGTGCTTAGAGTGTAATCGTCTCCCCGGGAAGCGGTGCCACTCATTAAAAAGTGGACAGCGATAGGCTGAGAAGGCACAGGTGAAACGGAGATGGTATAGGTTCCACTTGACCCCTCATGAACCTGCGTCGGTGAAGCCGAGACAGTGACCACAGGTGCCAAGCAGGTGACTGATACAGGTTTCGTCAAAGCCAGCGGCCCGCCATTTTGCCTGGCAAATTCAGCATGTGTGGGGCTCGAGCCGTTGTCCGCATAACTGATATTTGCGAGTCCGTCTGGGCCAATCGCGACTTGGAAAAAGTCGAGCAACGTGCGCGTGCCGCTACCGCAAAGGAGTCCCAGGTTGCAAATCGTGCCGACGTGGTTCACGTGATCGCTCG
>QHRC01000211.1:2862-3467 GCA_003219995.1 Verrucomicrobiota bacterium | reverse complement strand
CAGTGACTGAGCAAACATCACGTTCCAGCGGTCCGTTGTCGACGTGTTTGGATCCTGAGTATCTGGCGTGCCGTAGTAGACAATGTCAACGCGGCCGCCGTCGCCCGCGGCAATCCAAGGCATGACCGCGTGGCCCGGGCCTGAGCTGACTTGGAACGGTCCGTAGAAGGTCTGGCCATGATCGTGTGAGGCTGCAAACCAGATGTTGAAATGGTTGGTGCGAGTGTCATTCATCGCCCAAACTGCATAGATGTTGCCGGCCTTGTCGATCGCTGCGGATGGAAAGTCATTCGCGCAATTATTGCCGTTGGTGGTCGTGCCGGGCGGAGGAGTCGGCGCGGTAGTTGGCGAATCAAACAGCCCCTTGAAGACCGGATGGTTTACAAATGGACCGGGCGGAGCTCCGGCTGCCGCTGGCGCCGGGCCAACTGCTTCCCAAACATTCGGCATTTTGCCGAACGGCGGATTCGCACGATTTGTGTGGATGGTCGAAGCTGTAAAGAAGCCGTAAACGTTGTGTGTCTTGGAATCCGCAAGTACCGGTCCTGGATTCGTGTTCGGGAAAGTCGAGTTTGGCGGCAGAATTAATTCCGGCTCAGTGATTC
>QHRC01000211.1:0-2845 GCA_003219995.1 Verrucomicrobiota bacterium | reverse complement strand
TAAACCGGATGTCCTCGCTCGCGAGCTCGTGGTCCATTTCGTAAACTGTGAGGTCGGTTGAATTCGGTACGCCGCGGTCGAATGCAAGCCATTGACGGTCGGAGGAAGCATCCACTTCACCTGCTGCGCCGGCCGTTCCGGGAGGCGCCCAAGTTGCGCCTCCGTCAATTGATTTCTCGATGTTGACTGCATCGATCCCCAAATCAGCGAAGTAGAGCAGGTCTGGCCGCGCGCCGGATGTCTGCGCGATGGGTAGAATGTCTTCATCGCCACCTGTGACATTTGGATTGCTCGCGACCGGATCTACAGGGGGCAGAAAGCTGGCGCCCTTATTTATTGATTTCCATACCCACGGATTACCGGGAGCAGTAACAAAGATGCAGTTGTGCGAATCGACTTTGATGCCCGGTTCTGCCCCGGGAGAGCCGACGGCAATATTCGCGGCGAAAGTCGCCGGCGCAGGTGCAGCAGGTGGGCCATAGGCGCTGCGACCGATTGTTTGCTTGGTGTACCAGGTGTTGGCTATGCAGCTATTGCTTGGGCAGTCCGGCGTGAGACTATCCGGATAGGCGATGTTAGCGTTGCCCTTTGGATCGAGCGTCATTGTGTAATACTCGAGCAAGTCCCGATTGCCGGGGCTTTGTCGCGGGTTATTCGCGCACCCGCTTCCGTTAAAGCAAATGTCCTGATCGTGTATGCTTTTCGATTCCACTTGGACTTGGTTAAACGTTGGCGTAGCGGAGAGGGCATTCCTTGTTTGCGTGAAGAAGACGTACCAAGCGCTGGGGAAAGTATTCGGTGAGGTAGCCGAACCTAACCAGGTGATGTCCACGACCCCTGGGCTGCCCGCCACCACCCACGGCATCACGGCGAAAGTACTGTTACCGGTGCCGCTGTCCACCTGCACAGGGGCAAGCCAGGTCACGCCCTGATCACTCGAACTCGTTAAGTAAATATGATAACTGCCATCGGTGTTCTTTTGACTGAAGACGAGATGGACATTTCCGCCACGATCGACCGCCAGAATGGTAAACTTGTGCGCTGGATCCGCGCCAGTGGGACCGCTAAAGGCGGTTGTTTCTGCCCACGTTGCGCCGCCATCGGTAGATTTTAGAAGATGAATCTGGTTGGTCGCGTTGCCAGGTATTGTCGTAGTGTAGAGATTTCCATTGTAAGGATCGACAACCAGGTTGCCCTCGGTGCTGTTTCCGCTCCTTACAAGCACTGGTGCGCCGAATGTCTTACCAGCGTCAGTGGACTTCACAAAAAATAAGTCGCCAGTGCCCGGAGCCTGCCGATACGTCATGTTCAAAGTCTGCGGGCCATAGGCAGCAATCCATTGACGATCGTCCGAAATTACCGCTGCGGCGGCAGGGTTTACTTGCCAGGCTTGGCCCGCGTCCACGCCGCCTGTTCCGCCATCCATCGAAGTGGAAACTGTTACGTTACCGATCCAAAGACTCGAGACATAGAGGTAGCCGCCTGGCGAGATGTCCGTCGAGTCGTCTCCGCCGCCGAGTCCGGCGCACTGGAGCAATGTCGAGCAATGATCCTGCGCTCCATCCGGTTCGCCAAGATACGGGAATGTTGCGCCTTGATCTGTTGATTTCCAAAGATCAGTGCCGCCAGGGACACCGTTGATTGCTGTGACATAAATATTACCAGAAATGTCGATCTTGATCTCCGGCTCACCGTCCTGTTGGAAAAAGATCGGACTGATAGGAGTTTTGTTTAGCTCCACCGGAGCGGAAAACTTAAATCCGCCGCTGTTATAGATTGCGGTTCGCCCGGCCTGTTGAGCGAAACTGAGCATCGCGAAGATGCCTGCAACAGAACAAAGAGCAACCGCCAGTAAAATGCGGGAATTGAAAATGCCGGATTGAGAAGCACGTTTTCTTTTCATGATTTTGTTTGGTTTTATTGAAGATTCGTCAAGGGGACAAGGCTTTTTTCAGCTTTTTGAAGATTTTCTGAAACGGAGACAGAGCGCCCTTCTGCCGTAATTGGGAACTGGGGGAAAATGGCCGTATCCGGAGTGGAGAAATTTTAATCCTGATTTGGGCGGCGGAGCGCTAGCCTCAAGCACTTAATGATGAAGGCACGGCCTGGTCCCAAGACCGAAAGAGTTAAGGAAGCATTCAGCGTCCAGCCGCAGGCGTTGAACGCCGAATGAGCAGGAGTTTCCTTGGTGTTTACCTTCAGGGACCGTTGAGGATTGTAACTGTCGCCGTTTTAGGCGTGCCTAGGCCGTAACCTGTTCCCGCTTGCAAGCTCATGACCGCCGTTTCGCTCGTCTCGGTCACGCTATCGCTTAAAGCGTGGAGCGTGACGGAGGCAGAAGTCTGGCCTGCCGGAATAGTCACTTGTCCGGCAGTGCCACTAAGCGTGTAATCAGTTCCTAATATGGCGGTGCCACTCGTCGAGTAGTGGACAGTGATAGACTGAGACGGGGCAGGTGAAGCGGCGACTGTATAGGTCGCATTTTCCCCTTCATGAATCTTTGTTGGAGAAGCTGAGACACTGACTCTTGGCAAATTGCCGGCCACCGTGTATGTCGCAGGCGGATAGCAGTTGTCAGCCTGTCCTTTGATGAAAGTGTGGTCCACGAACGTGGTCGAGCGCTCGAAGGTGTTAGTGGCCGGTGTGTCGCCGGTGATAGTCTTTCCGCCGATGGCGCCGAGCAGATCTCCAGGGTGCGGGTTTCCGACCGCAGACTTCGGCACGAACATTGTGATAGTCCCATCAGTTTTGTAACTACCATCGGGTACGCCTACTTTTGTCTCCCCAAGAACAAGGACTGCCGGAACGCCAGCGTCGGCAAGTGTGCCATACTCGAACGTCACCG
>QHRC01000210.1 GCA_003219995.1 Verrucomicrobiota bacterium | reverse complement strand
GTCGTCGACCATCGAATCGCTAATGTTTCCGGGAATTGACGAACTGATCAGGCCTCGCAACAAGATCACCGCGATCTTATCGGAACTTCCCCGGCCGCCTCGCTGCAAAACAGTCTCGCGGAAGCGGGCGATAGGTTCCTCTTCGCTCACGACGCCGCCAAGCCGCTGAAAAATAAGGGCCACCAGCACAAAATTGACGAAGAGACTGACGCAAAGTGCGACGAACAAGAAAACGTTGAGGCAACCAAGTTTGCGATCCGGCATGACGGCTGAAAAGTGGTGGAGAAGCCGCTTGCGCACAAGCGACTTTTCAAGCCGGCCGTATTGGCCGCTCTTCCCCAGCGTCAGACGATAATCGCTGCCCCCGAGACGGCGGCCGCTCTATTGGCTTGGAAGCTGCTTAGTTCCAGCTAGAGCAATTATGCATAACAGCGGCCATCTCCCCCTGAGCGAATCGGCGGCTCGCCGCGTCCGGAACTCGAAAGCACGACGAAAAAGCCATGGTCGGCCAAAAAACAGCGCGACTGCTCAGCCAAATAGCGAGCGCCAGCCTGCCGCCGCGGGCAGCCTCACTCGCACGAAGGCCCTTCTCCTTGCGGCCCTGCGCGTCTGGGAATTAAAACACCGGATGCGCGAGTAGCGGCGCGAGCTTCCAGTCTGCGGTCTATTCGGAGCAGCAACCTGGAAAGTTGCTCTACTTTTTCGGCTCTACTTTCACATAGATGTCCCGCGGGGGATCCGAAAAATATTTGAACAGCGCCGGACAAAGCCAGCCTTCCATTTTGAACTGATCGCTGTAGTACCAATTGCCGCCTGCTTCCTCACGGCGCCATTCCAATTTGAATTGGGTACCGGGAAACGGCGCGGCGCTAAAAATTGCGCGAAACCCGCGCTCCGCCTCTGGAATGTTGACCACCGCTTTGTCGATCATCGTGTCGATCCCGGCAATGAAAGGCTCGCGCGACAAACCGGCCGCCGGATCGTCGAATACCCACATCCCTTCATATTTGTAAGGTGCGATGACAAAGAGCACGTTCATGAAATCAGCGTTGAATCGTTAAACCGTTTGTCTCTCCACTGCTTTATCGCTTCAACTCTTTAACGCCAATGCTAACAGTAGACTTCCCAGTATCTCTAAGATAGTTCTCGTCATTTCTTGAACGGCAGGTGCTGGACAAGATCGACATCGCACAGGTAATTTTCTCGGGTCGTGGCAACGGCTCATCCATCGTCACTGTTGCGACTACCTGACGAGGAATCACACGCGCGCGAATACAGGCGTTTGGTTGTCGATCTTCGCATCGCATTGAAAGCGGCCGGCGAAAAGTAAAAACCTCGGGTTGACTCCTACCTGCGAATCTGACCCGTGCCGCGAATGAGGTATTTGTAGGTAGTCAGTTCTTCGAGTGCCATCGGACCACGCGCGTGCAGCTTATCGGTACTGATGCCGATCTCCGCGCCAAAACCGAATTCGCCGCCATCGGTGAAACGCGTGGAGGCGTTCCAATACACCGTCGCCGAGTCCACGCGATGGAGGAATTGCTCCGCCGTCGCCTTGTTGCCGGTGACGATTGCATCGCTGTGATGCGATCCGTATTTCTCGATGTGATCAATCGCCGCATCCGCGCTTTCCACGACGCGCGCCGATAGGATCAAATCCAGATACTCTGTTGTCCAATCCGCTTCAGAAGCAGGTTTCACGGCATCCCCGACGATTTTCCGCACGTGCTGGTCGCCGCGCAACTCCACGTCGCGTCGCAGCAGTTCAGCGCCACACTTTTGCAGAAACGGTTCGGCAACATCGCGGTGTACTAACAACGTCTCCAGCGCATTACAGACGCCCGGGCGTTGGCACTTCGCGTTGATCACAATTTCCTGTGCCATTCCCAGGTCGGCCTCGCGATCCACATAGACGTGGCAGACACCCTGATAATGTTTGATGACCGGCATTCGCGCATGCGCGAGGACCGCCTCGATCAACGCTTGCCCGCCGCGCGAAACGATCATATCGATGGAACGATCCATCTGCGCCATAATCCGGACCGCCTCGCGATCCGTGGTCGGCACTAGTAATATGGCGTCCTCCCGAAGCCGAGCATAGCGCAGACCGTGGCGCAACGCATCCGCGATGGCGATGTTCGAGTGGATCGACTCCGAGCCGCCGCGTAGGATGACGGCATTGCCCGTCTTCGTGCAAAGGATCGCGGCGTCGCTGGTGACGTTTGGCCGCGATTCGTAGATGACGCCGATGACGCCAATGGGCACCCGAACCTTCGAAATCTGGAGGCCATTGGGTCGCTCCCATTGCGAGATAATTGCTCCCACAGGATCTGGCAGCGCGGCGACATTCCGAATGTCGCGCTCGATTCCCGCGAGGCGTTTCGCATCGAGACGGAGACGGTCGATCATTGCGCGGGGCAAGGCGTTCCCCTCAGCCGCAATGATGTCTTTGGCGTTCGCTTCGAGGATTGTCGCAGCCCGATCCCGCACCGCATCGGCCATCGCTTCCAATGCGCGATTCTTCGCTTCGGTGTTATAGGCGGCGAGTTCACGCGATGCCTTGCGAGCGCGCTGTCCGAAGTCCTCAATTGTTTCCTGCAAATTCATATGCTGCTGGATTTTTTCCGCGTGCGGCGCGCCGTCTCGAAACGGGTGCCGACATTTTCTCCGGCTGCGATCCGGCCAATGTTCGATGGTGTCCTGCCGCCCGCGATGACCGTACATATACCCGCGTCCACAGCGATTTTCGCGGCCAGCAATTTGGATCTCATGCCACCCACACTGAACCGTCCTTTCTCCTCACGCACCAGCCGCTCCGCCGCCGTCATGTCTTTGACTAAAGGGATGACTGTCTGCGTTCCATCATGCGATATCGCCAGCAAACCCTCGGCTGTGGTGAGGATGATCAGCATGTCCGCATTCGCGAGAATCGCCACTTCGGCGGAGAGTCGGACGATGTCGCAGCGGCTGAAGAGACGCTCGAGCGTATTGCGAGCGTTGACGTATCGGGCGCGGCTATCGATGTCTTGATGCGTGAGCAGCAACTGCGCGATGTGCAGTCCGTGGCGTGAAAAGAGTTTCTCGTACTGCCGCATCAGCCGCGACTGGCCGATGGCGGCGCATGCCTGGATGGTCGGCAAATCCTCCGGGCGTTCATTCAGCCCGAACAGAAAAAGCCCGGCACCGACCGCACCGCTGCTGACGATCACGCATTCGTGTCCGGCTTTGACGAGCGCCGCGACCTCGGCGGTCAGCTTGCGGAATTGCGCGGAATCGAGCGAGTCGCCTTTCGCCCTAGTAAGAATTCCAGTGCCGAATTTCAGAATGATACGCATGAGTTACTGGGGAAGTGCTGGGCCGTTCCGCGATGGAAATAGAGGCGGGAAGCATGGTCCTCCCGTCGCCATTCCAGTTTG
>QHRC01000020.1 GCA_003219995.1 Verrucomicrobiota bacterium | reverse complement strand
GCGCGAACGTTTGCGCGCAGAACTGGAGAAGATTTTTCCGAAGATGCGCTGGTGTGTTTACGAACCGCTCCTCAGCGACGCCGAAAATTCCGCTACTCAGCTCGGTTTCGGCGCGAACGCGCGGCTCATTCCGCATTTTGAACGTGCCGACGTTGTCCTAGCGCTCGACAGCGATTTTCTCGATTGCGGCCAGGGAGACCTCGCATCGGCCCGCGCATTCAGTTCGCGCCGGCGGGTTAGTAACGCGAACGACACGATGAACCGCCTTTACGTTGTGGAGAATCGTTTCACGCTTACGGGCGCGATGGCGGACCACCGTTTGCGTTGTCCGGCGAGCCAAATCCCAGTGTTTGCGCACGCACTGGCCGGAAAAATTCTGGCAGCAACGAAAGATGCGGGTCTGAGTTCGTTGGTAGCGGCGCTTAAAGTGCCCGCGGGGACGGCGACTTTCGACGACCAATGGTTGAGCGAAGCGGCCAATGATCTGGTGGCAAAACCGGGCGCAAGTCTGGTCGTGGTCGGTCCGAACCAGCCGGCCGTCGTGCAATCGCTCGTTTACGCCATCAATTCTGCGCTGAAAAGCTTTGGTGCGACGCTGGTTGTCCGCGAATTTCCGCGCAATCCGAAGACAAGCAGTATTCTGCAGCTGGCCGCAGACATCAACGAGGGGCGCATCGGACAACTGTTCATCATGGGCGGCGATCCAGTTTATAACGCGTACCGCGGCTTGGTTTCCGACTCATCGACGAAATTGCCGCTTGATTGGAGCGACCTGCAGAAAAAAGTGCCGGAAATTGTGCGGCTCGGTTACTACGAAGATGCGACTTCGGTGTTGAGTCACTGGCACGTTCCGGCCGCGCACTATCTTGAATCTTGGGGCGATGCGCTCACAGCCGCCGGCGCCTACTTGTCGATCCAACCGATGATCCTGCCGCTTTTCAGCGGGCTTTCCGAAATCGAGTTGATAAATCTGTTGCTTGGCGCACCGAAAACGGAAGGGCCCGAGCTGGTGCAGGAAACATTTCGTGCGACGTCGCCACCGGGCGATTTTCAAACAGCTTGGTCGCGTTTTCTTCGAGACGGATTCGCGATACACGTTCCGTTACGCGATCGACCGGCCGGTTTCAACGCATCCGCCGCGTCAGCTTCTGCGCAGTTGCCGGGGGTTTGGGCGCCAAAACCCGCGCCGTCCGCGGACTCCCCTGAGATCGTACTCGTCGGTAGTTATGCGATGGACGACGGCCGTTACATCAACAACGGCTGGCTACAAGAATTGCCCGATCCCATCACCAAGCTGACCTGGGACAATAGCGCGTTGATCAGCCCGGCGTTTGCGAAAAGTCTGAAAGTGGAGACGGGCGATCTTGTTCAGATCACGATCACGGAGGCAGCGCGCGACGCAAATAGTCAGCCGATCAAACGCGAGCTCGTGATCGCAGCCGTGGTGTCCCCTGGCCACGCGGAAAATTCAATGACGATTGCGCTTGGTTACGGGCGCAAGAAGACCGGGCCGATCGGCGAACAGGCTGGCTTCAACGCTTATCTTTTGCGCACGGCGTCCAATCCGCACTTCATCGTGGCGGACGGGCAGGGGATTGAAAGCGTGAAAGTGACGAAAGTCGGAAAGAAGTACCCGCTCTCGATCACGCAGGAACATTTCAGCATTGAAGGGCGCGGTCTCGTGCGTGAAGCCACGGCTGAGCATTACCGCCAGGACAACAAATTCGTCAAAAAAATTGCCGGTGACGACGAACTGCCGCATCGGCTGCCCTCTCTTTACAGTCATCCACCGATGGATGCGCCGCAGCAATGGGGCATGAGTGTCGATCTTAACGTGTGCACCGGTTGCAGCGCTTGCGTCATTGCCTGCCAAAGCGAGAA
Source organism: Verrucomicrobiota bacterium (assembly GCA_003219995.1). Taxonomy (GTDB): domain Bacteria; phylum Verrucomicrobiota; class Verrucomicrobiia; order Chthoniobacterales; family UBA10450; genus UBA10450. The sequence goes on along the minus strand of QHRC01000020.1, from coordinate 7,850 downwards.
CAACATTCCCATCGTCGGCAAGTTACAAGCGGGACACGGCCGCACCATGCACTGGATTCGCATCGATCGTTATTATGCGAGCGAGAAAAGGTTCAACCAGGACAACGGCGACTGGCCGGAAAACCCAGAGATGGTGCACGAGCCGATGATGTGTCAGCATTGCGAGAACGCGCCGTGCGAAACGGTCTGCCCCGTCAACGCCACCGTTCATAGCGAAGACGGTCTCAATGTTATGGCTTACAACCGTTGCATCGGCACCCGCTATTGCGCAAACAACTGCCCGTTCAAAGTTCGCCGCTTTAACTACTTCGACTACAACCAGCGGCCGGTCGGCAAAAAGAAAATCGCAGGCGAGTTTGGCATTTACAAAGAATACTTCGCGCCGTTCACGACCAAGGGCGCCCCCGATATCGTGAAGCTGCAGAAAAATCCTAACGTGACCGTGCGTATGCGTGGGGTGATGGAGAAATGCACGTTTTGCGTCCAGCGAATCGAGGAAGCGAAGATTGCGGCGCACGTCCGCGCCGGCGCATCGAGCGACACCCGCATTCCCCGCGATTCCTTCACGACCGCGTGCGCGCAAGCCTGCCCGACCGAGGCGATCGTTTTCGGCGACATCAAAGATCCGGAAAGCCGCGTCTCGAAAATGAAGCAACAGGACCGCAATTATCGGTTGCTCGAATATTTGAACGTGAACACGCGCACCAGTTATCTCGCGCGCATCCGCAATCCAAATCCGAAAATGCCCGATGCGGCAAATATCGGCGTGGCCAGCCCGGAGGAAAAAGCATGATGAAGATGTCGATCTTGTTGATTGTTCATCTTCCATCCGGTGGCGCGGATTGGTTTTGGCAATCGGCAATTGGCAATTGGCAATTGGCAGTTTGAACATGGACGCAGCGCCGACAGCACCGGAAAGGATCAAAGGCGAAGCCGCGACCACGTTCGAGCGGCCCCTGGCGCGCGTGCCGCTGGTGTTGAACAAGCGCAACTTCAGCTGGCTGACGGAGCGAATTTCCGGCGTAGTTGAAAATCCAGCGCCGCGCTGGTGGTGGGTGACTTTTACAATCACCGCGACGGTGGCCACGTTCGGCCTTTTCTGCCTCGGTTATCAGATTTCGACCGGGGTCGGTACCTGGGGGCTGAACCATCCGGTGGGCTGGGCGTGGGACATTACGAATTTCGTTTTTTGGATCGGTATCGGGCATGCCGGGACACTCATCTCCGCGATCCTGTTTTTGCTGCGGCAGAAATGGCGCACGTCGATCAACCGTTCTGCCGAAGCGATGACGCTTTTCGCCGTCATTTGCGCCGCGATTTTTCCCGGCGTGCACGTCGGGCGTGTCTGGATGGCGTGGTATCTTGCGCCGTTACCGGATAACTACGGTATCTGGCCGAATTTTCGCAGCCCGCTCGTGTGGGACGTATTTGCAGTTTCAACTTACTTCACCGTTTCGGTTTTGTTCTGGTACACCGGATTGGTTCCAGACCTGGCGACATTGCGTGACCGCGCGACTTCCAAGATTAAGAAATTTCTGTTCGGTATTTTCGCGCTCGGCTGGCGCGGCTCAAACCGCCACTGGCGTCATTACGAAATGGCGTATTTGCTTTTGGCCGGTCTTTCCACACCGCTGGTTCTCTCGGTGCACAGCGTGGTGTCGTTCGACTTTGCCACCTCCATTCTGCCAACGTGGCACACGACGATCTTTCCGCCTTATTTCGTGGCCGGCGCGATTTTCGGCGGTTTTGCCATGGTATTAACGCTGATGCTGCCGGCCCGGGCCATGTTCAAGCTGCACGACATCATTACCCCTCAGCACGTCGACAAGATGGCGAAGATCATTTTGTTGACTGGCTCTTTTGTCGCCTACGCCTACACGATGGAATTTTTCACGGCCTGGTACAGCGGGAATTCGTATGAGCGCTTCGCCTTTTGGAATCGCATCTTCGGTCCTTACTGGTGGTACTGGTGGGTCGGAATGCTTTTCTGCAATTGCCTCTCACCGCAACTATTCTGGTTCCGATGGTGCCGCCGGAATGTTTACGTCGTCTATTTCGTTTGCATGTGCGTGAACGCCGGAATGTGGTTTGAACGTTTCATCATCATCGTCGGCGGGTTGCATCGTGATTTTCTGCCGTCGTCGTGGGGACTTTTTATCCCGACCTGGGTCGATATCTGGACGTTCATCGGCACGCTCGGGATTTTCACTTCTCTCTTTCTTCTATTCATCCGTTTCCTGCCGATGATCGCGATGTCGGAGGTAAAGATCGTTTTGCCCGAGGCCGACCCGCATTACGCAACGCCCGCCGGGCATCGTCCGGTGGCGGCTGGTGGAAAGGAGCGCTCATGAGGACACCCGCCGGTCACAAAGTTTACGCGATGGCGGCTGAATATCCGAGCGCAGCGGCGCTGTATGAAGCGGCCAAACAGGTGCGTGACGCCGGTTTCAAACGTTGGGACGTGTATTCCCCGTTTCCAATCCACGGAATGGACGACGCAATGGGCCTGAAGAAATCCTGGCTCAGCGCGGTGGTGCTCATCGGAGGCATCTCGGGTTTGCTCACCGCCGCGATCATGGAATTTGGCCCTTCCTCGTTTCTTTATCCGCTCACCGTGCATGGCAAACCAACGAACTTTTTCACCGTTCCGGCCTTTTTCCCGATCATGTTCGAATTGACGGTGCTTTTCGCGGCATTCGCTTCGTTCTTCGCGTGGCAGTTAATGAACGGATTGCCGAGATGGCATCATCCGATCTTTAATTGGGAACGGTTCAGCCGCGCGACTAACGACGGATTCTTCCTCGTCATTGAAGCGCGCGATCCGCGCTTCACCGAAAACGAAACGCGCGACCTGCTCGAGAAAAGCGGCGGCCAACACATCACCATCGTCCACGACGAGTAAAATATGTTGCGCGGATTTCTTCTCATTTTTTTGTTATCCGGAATAGCGCTCGTCGCGGTATTTGGATTTCGCGGACAGAAGAGCACTGGCTCGCCGCTCGAGATTTTTCCGGACATGGTGCGTCAGCAGAAAGTGCGGGCACAGGCGCCGCTCAATTTTTTTGCGGATGGGCGCGGCCCGCGTGTGCCGGTCGCCGGGACGATGCCCATCGGCTATGAAATGCCGAAGCCGCAAACAATCGCAGGATCTCCGGGCCCGGTTACCGTGGCCGAAGTCCATTCGCGGCTCGGGTTCAGCGTCGGCACCGATTATTACGATACTGGAAAAATGGGCGATCGTTGGGGCACGGGCATTCCGGTCGAGGTCACGCGCGAGTTAATCGAACGCGGACAGCAGCGTTTCAATATCACCTGCGCGATGTGTCACGGCGCGGCCGCCGCCGGCAACGGAATCACCAAACAGTACGGCTTGGCGACCGTGGTCAGCCTCCAGGATGAACGAATCCGTAAAATGGCCGATGGCGAGATTTTCAACACGATCACAAACGGCAAGAACACAATGATGGCTTATGGGCCAAATATCACGGTGACCGACCGCTGGGCGATCATTGCCTACTTGCGCGCGCTGCAACGCAGCCAGAACGCGGCCATTGTCGATGTCCCGCCGGAGCACCAGGCCGAATTGGAAAAACCGGCAGAGACGAAACCCGAACCCAAACCGGAGGCGCCAAAGAAATGAGCGACCGTTCGCAGGCCCTGCCGACGCCCGAAGGCGAATACTTTGAGAGCAATCGCTTTGCCGGGCTTTCTGTGCTGGTTGGTTTGACCGCATTCGTCGCTCTTACTCTGAGCATCGCGGGCGCGATGATCGATCCGCACCAATTCAGTTTTTCCTGGCTCTTCGCCTTTGCTTTTTTCTTCACGCTGTGCGCCGGCTGTTTGTTCTGGACGATCGTTCATCACGCCACCGACGCGGAATGGTCGGTCGTCGTCCGGCGACAATTGGAGAACATCGCATCACTTGCAGCGGTCCTCGCGCTGTTTTTTGTGCCTATTCTTGTCCTTCGTCATCATCTTTACGAATGGATGAACATTCCGCCGGGGCACGATCCGGCATTCGACGCCAAGCGACCTTATCTCAATTGGCATTTCTTTCTTGCCCGCACGATTTTCTATTTCGGCTTTTTTATTCTCGCCTCGTTCTTCCTCCGCCGACTGTCGATCCGCCAGGACAAAGATGGAAACCCCCGGTGCACGCTGTTGATGCGCAAAGTCGCGTTTATCGCGCTGCCGCTTTTCGCGTTGTCACTTAGCTTCGGCGCTTTCGATTGGTTGATGGGTCTGAACTACCGCTGGTTCTCCACCATGTGGGGCGTTTACATTTTTGCCGGGGCCGCGGGCAGCTCGATGTCGCTGCTCGTGCTCGTTATCACTGCCTTGCGCAGCGCCGGTTATTTGAAAGAGGTCGTCACCCTCGAGCACTACCACATCATGGGAAAATGGATGTTCGCCTTCTGCGTTTTCTGGGCCTACATCGCCTTCGGCCAATACATGCTCATCTGGTACGCGAACATGCCGGAGGAGACGCAATATTTCCTCACTCGAAATACCGAGTCGTGGTGGAACTTGAGCATGCTTCTGGTCATCGGGCGGTTCTTCGGGCCGTTCGCCATTTTGCTTTTGCGCTCGATTAAGAAACAGCCGCACCGGCTCTGTTATGTCGCCGGCTGGATCGTGTTCATGCAAATGCTCGACATGTACCTCGTCGTCTTGCCGTCCTTGCATGGGACCGGCATCCACCTCAGCGTCTGGGATTTTGTTTCCGTGATCGCGATGGGCGCGACTCTCGGGTTCGTTTATCTGCAAATCGTGGGCAGGACTTCGCTTTTCCCGGTGCGCGACCCACGCCTGATCGAATCGTTAAGATTGACCAACTGAAATGGCCGACGCCGAATCAATCCGCCAACTTGCACGATCCCGCGCGCCTTTCTCCGCCTGGCTCGGCATCGTGCTTTTGTTTGTCCTTTTCGGTGTGATTGTGCTTGCGCTCATCGGCCCGATGCCGCGCGGCGACACTTACGAACAAAAGCGCGCAAAGGCACGGGGAGAAAAACTTAAGACGGCGCGTGAGGAAGACGCCAAAGCACTTGGCTCTTACGCTTGGATCGACAAGAACAAAGGCCTGGCGCGAATTCCAATCGCGCGGGCGATGGAACTCACGGTTGCGGATTTGGCCAAGAAAAAACCGGAACCTGCTGGTCCGATTGCTCCACCCGAAGCGCAGGCTTCGCCCCCTCCCGCTGGCGCCCCCGTGCCATCCGCTGCTCCGTCTGCTTCACCGACACCCACCGGGACACCGAAACCAACTTCGGTTGCAGGGCCAACCTCGGAAAGTCGCGGTCAGCCGGCCGCAGCCGTGAATCCACCGCCTGCGCCGCCTGGCACCCAACCTGGTGGCGCCAAGCCACCGGAGGCCTCACCGACTCCGCCTACTGCGAAACAAAGTGCTGCTGGTTCGCCGTCAGCAGCTCCTGCGCAATCGCCGCCGGCCATGTCGTCTGCGTTGCCGGCTCCGCCTCCTGCCAAGCCGAATCCTTCCGGCTCGTCGTCAGCAACAGCAACCGCCGCGCAATCACCGTCGGGCACGCCGACGCCGACGCCGGCAAAAACACCATGACCATTTTGATTTCGCTGCGGATGAACATGTCGCCAAACCCTGTAAGGCAAGGCAGCTCTTTCAGTCGAGTTGGAGCGATGTCGATTTCCTCACCACAACATGGACGCCACTGAAATTCCCCTGAAAGCGCCGTCGGTCCCCACCGACGTCCCGACGACCAATGTCGAGCAGATCGAGCGCGCCTTGATCGATGCGTCGACACGCGTGCCGGTCCTGATGTTTTATACTTCGGCCATCGCCTGGCTTCTCCTCGGCACGTTGCTCGCCGGTTTCGTTTCCATCAAACTGCATTCGCCCGATTGGTTTTCGAACGTCAGTTTTCTCACCTGGGGTCGCGTGCGACCGGCGCACATGAACGTGATGGTTTATGGCTGGGCGTCGATGGCCGGAATGGGTACTGCCGTTTGGCTGATGGCGAGATTGTGCCGCACGGTTTTGCGTCATCCGCTTTTGCTCGTTGCCGGCGCGGGGTTCTGGAACTTCGGCGTGCTGCTTGGGGTGGGCGGAATTCTTATGGGCGACAGCACCGGTTATCAATGGCTGGAGTTTCCGCCCTACGCAGCCATCGTTCTTTTTGTCGCTTACTCGCTCATCATTTCGTGGGCCGTGCTCATGTTCCGTTTTCGGCGCGGCGACCAGATTTACATCACCCAATGGTATTTGCTCGGTGCGTTTCTCTGGTTCCCGTGGCTCTATGCGGCCGCGCAATTGATGCTCTTCGTCGTGCCGGTGCAGGGCGTGATGCAAGCGGCGGTGGGCTGGTGGTTCGCGAACAATCTGCTTTTTCTCTGGTTTGGCGCGATCGGACTCGGCACCGCCTACTACATGATTCCGAAAGTAATCGGCCGGCCGGTTTACAGTTATCATCTCGCTACGATCGGTTTTTGGACCTACGCGCTGTTTTCAAGCTGGACGGGAATGCAACGTCTGGTCGATGGACCGTTTCCGGCCTGGATGATCACCGCGAGCATCGCGGCGACGATCCTTACAATCATCCCGGTTGCCACCGTCGGGCTGAATCATCACATGACGATGCAGGGGTATTTCCCCCTCATGCGCTATAGCCCGACGCTCCGCTTCACGGTGTTTGGCGCGATTTCCTACACGGTCTTTAGCGCCCTCGGCGTCCTCATCTCGCTCCGCTCCGTCGCGCGCTACGTCAACTTCACCCAAGCGAGCATCGCGTATTCGCATCTCGGTCTTTACGCGTTCTTCACCATGGTCATTTTCGGTTCGATGTACTACATCGTGCCGCGATTGGTTGGCCGCGAATGGCGTTACGCGTCGCTCATCAAACTGCATTTCTGGGCGTCAGTCTATGGCATCGGCCTTATGACGCTCATGCTCCTCGCCGGCGGTTTCCTCGAAGGCGCGAACATGGACAATCCCTCGCTTGCTTTCAGTGAGAGCACGCAAACGATCCTTCCCTATTTGCGCGGACGCAGTCTTTCCGGAATTTTGCTCACCGTCTCCCATTTTGTTTTCGCTTTTCACTTCGGCCTCATGCTCTTCGGCTTGGGCCGCACCTCGAGCGTGCCTACGTTTTTGAATCCGGTTGAAACGGAGGGTTCCGAAGCGCACCTATGAAAGGACTAATTCCTCTCGTTCTCGGTATTTTCGGGACGTTCACCTTCTCCTGGGTGGGATTGACCGTGATTCCGAATCTGCAAATCGGACATCTCGATCCGCAAATGGACGAGGAAGGCACCGATGTTTATCCGGCGCCGAAATCGGGAATGACTGAGCGCGGTAGCCATGTTTTTGCCGCCAATGGTTGCTTCTATTGTCATAGCCGGCAATTGCGTCCTGATTACGCCGCGTCGGACATTGATCGAACGCGTGATCTTGGGCCGACGCCGCGCCCAAAATGGGGCGAGCGTCGCAGCGCCCCGCGCGATTACATTTTTGATCGGCCGGTGCTGATTGGAAAGATGCGAATGGGTCCGGACCTTTCCAATATGGGCAAGGCCGCACCTGCGGAACAGGAAAACGCTCCGCCTGCTCCGAGCGCGAGTCTCGCAGGCTCTCCCGCGCCGGCAGCTCCACCTGCGCCTTCGGCGTCTTCGTCTGCGCCTGCGGCCTCGCCTTCTCCAAAGCCAACGAGTTCTCCCGCTGCATCTCCCGCTCCGGCGGCCGGATCCCCGGCTGCTTCACCGGCTAAAGCAGCGCCCGCAGTTTCACCTGCGAATCCATCAGCTTCACCTGCGCCTGCCGCCGCTTCGCCTTCTCCAAGCGCAAGTCCCGCGAGTTCTCCTGCCCCTGCAAGTTCGCC
>QHRC01000194.1 GCA_003219995.1 Verrucomicrobiota bacterium | reverse complement strand
GTGGCTTTTTGACGATGTCTTTAGCTAAATCAGCCTGTTTGCTTTCAGCTTTTCCATTTGGTTCAATTATGGAATCCACTTCTCGTTCCCAGGTGCTACGCGCAATTTTTCGAGCGCCCAGCCAGATTTTCGGTATATGCTGTAGGTGAGCCTACCCATTCTTCGAGCAATAGCTTCAGATATTTACGACCGGAGACGCGCCGTATTTTTTCGCGCCGCAATAATCGCGAGACCAACACCATCCATCCGCTGTCAGGAATCGCCAGATCGGCCGCGACCATGGCGCGACGATACGGCTCATCGTCGCGCAGCCGTCCGAAACATGTGCCGGATGGGGCGACCAGAAAGCCGCCGGAAGCGCAAATGTGCGCGATGGCTTCCTGCGCCGTTCCGGCGAAAAACGTGATGCCAAGGATTTGGTGATAACGGGGACTCACGATGCAAATGTTCTTTTGTAGCAGCGGTCTATCGACCGCTGGAGTTGAGACGAAGATGCGACGCTCATCTAAGCGCCGCTACAGAAAAAGAACAACACGTCGCTCTTGTAGCGGCGGTCTATGACCGCCGAAACGAATAAAATCCGGCGGTGACACACCGCCGCTACAAAAGAAGCGTCGGCGCAACATTTTCATCGTCCCGCTTTTTGCGATATAATCGGCGCAGATTGAATCCCGTTCTCACCCAGACACAACCCGCGATCAAGCACAGCGAGCGCGGGCTCGCTCGCCTGATACTGGGCGCCGCCATCGCCGGTATGCTTTGGCTCGTGCTTTGCCGTCATCTCAGCGGCGAATGGTCGATCAACGAGCAATACAGCTACGGCTGGTTCGTCCCTTTCTTTTGCGCGTACCTCTTTTGGTTGCGCTGGGAGGATCGGCCGACGGAAGGCGAATTGCGGATTGCGGAAACCGGAATGCAAAAAGTCGTTGCCCTCAGCATTGTTGCTTTTGCGCTCA
>QHRC01000019.1 GCA_003219995.1 Verrucomicrobiota bacterium | reverse complement strand
CACGCGCGCATTTCGCCGCGACCGCGCGGCAAACCGCGCCGATTTGCCGTTCGAGTTCCCGCACACCGGCTTCATGCGTGTAATCATTGATGACGCGGCGAAACGCTTCCTCCTGCCAGTCACATTGCTCGGGTTTCAGTCCGTTCTCTTCGAGTTGTCGCGGCAACAAATAGCGTTTTGCGATCTCCAGCTTCTCGCGTTCGGTATAACCAGGCAGCGAAATAATCTCCATGCGATCGCGCAACGGCTCCGGCACGGCATCGATGTAATTGGCCGTGGCGATGAAAATGACCTGGGACAAATCGAACGGCACGTCGAGATAGCGATCGACAAAGGAAAAGTTCTGCCGCGGGTCGAGCACTTCGAGTAACGCGCTGGCCGGATCGCCACGAAAATCCACGCCAATCTTGTCGACTTCATCGAGCATCATGACGGGATTGCGCGTGCCAGCGCGCCGCAATTCCTGAATGATTCGGCCCGGCATGGAGCCGATGTAAGTGCGACGATGCCCGCGAATTTCCGCCTCGTCGCGGATGCCGCCCAAACTCATGCGCGCGAATTTCCGTCCCAGCGCGTCGGAAATCGATTGACCCAAGCTCGTCTTGCCCACGCCAGGCGGCCCGACAAAACACAAAATCGGCCCGTGTCCTTTCGGATTCAATTTGCGTACGGCCAGATATTCGATCAGACGGCGCTTGACCTTTTCGAGATCGTAATGATCGCGATCGAGGATTTGTTGGGCTTGATCGAGATCGATGTTGTCCTCGCTCAGTTTCGACCAGGGAAGTTCAGCGATCGTTTCGACGTAACCGACGATGACGGAATACTCCGGGCTGGCCGGCGGAATAAAATCGAGCCGCTTCAATTCCCGCTCGGCTTGCGCCAGCACATCGGCCGGCGGTTTCGCTTCCTCGAGCCGCGTTCGCAGTTGCGCGATCTGCTGATCGGTGCCGGTATCGCCTTCGCCGAGTTCCTGCTGGATCGCCTTCAGTTGCGAGCGCAGATAAGCCTTGCGTTGCGCATCGGAGAATTGTGACGCTACGTCCTTTTGCAGCTTTTGTTGAATTTGCGCGATCTCGAGCTGCGTCGAGACGTGCGTTTGCACTGCGCGCAACCGCTTCGCGACATCGAGCTCTTCGAGAAGAGCCTGCTTATTGGCAAGATCGACATTCAAATTGGGCGCGAGAAAATCGACCAATTGTTCCGCGCGGCGTCAAATCGAGGAGCTGGGCGGCCGAGTCGCGCAGGTTTCGAAATTCGGCCTCGAACTCCTTCGCTTGCGGCGGTGCAATCGAATCCAGCAACGCGATCTCGGCCCGCAAGTACGGATGCGTCGTCACGATTTTGCGGAGCGAAAACCGGCGCAGGCCCTGGACGAGCGCGACGACATGATCGTCAGCCTGCCGCAGAAGTTTCAGCACAATCGCCGCGGTGCCGACGGTGTAGAGGTCCTGCGCCTCCGGATCTTCCTTGCTCTCACTGCGCTGCGAGACCAAACCGATGATCTTCGTCAGCGCCAGGGTTTCATCGAGCAACTTGATCGATCCCGCCCGGCGCACATTGAGCGGCGCGACTGTTCCCGGAAAAATGACGAACCCGCGCAACGGCAAGATCGACAATGTCTCGGGGATTTTTGGTGGTTGGATTTGCTCCGCGCCGCCAATCGCCGGCCCGTAAGATGGCAACTGATTGCCCCCGCCGCCGGGCTGAAGCGCTTCCAATAATTCTGCGCTCATGGTTTTTTCAGCGGCAGATGAATCCAGAGCAGACCGTTCTTCTGCTCCGCGCGTACTTTTTTTACATCGACTTCACCGGGAAGACGCACTTCGCGTTCGAACGGGCCGTAATCGATTTCCATCGCGATCATTTGCAAAGCGGGATCTTCCTTGCCACGCGGCTCGGGCACGTCGCGCACACCCCGGATCGACAACCGCTGAGGTTCGATCGCCAGGTCGATATCCGAGCGCTCGACTCCGGCAAGATCGACACAAATCGTGATGCATTTTTCGCAGCGGTAGGCGTTGATCGCTGGCCGCCACGCGTGTGGACCGGGGCGCGAAAAGCGCAACCCGGCCAGCTGATGCGTCACGTCCTGGACCGCCCCATGCAGCCACCGCAACCTGATTGTGCGATTTGATTCCATCGAATAACCAACGTCGCCTGCGCGCCCTTCGGTTTCAACCGCGCACCGCTAACTGTCGATTTAGTCCCGGCGCGCTACTCCTCGATGGCGCCACCGACATCGCGCAAATATTCGCGAAATATATATCCCGGACTCGCGGAGCGCTTTTTTTAGGTAATCGCCAAACTTGACTTGTTTGCGCAAGGTCTCGCCGGCCGCGATTCGCTTTCAGAAAAACATTGACGCTCCCGAAATGTTCTGCCGGCAACGCCCGTCCGGCGACCCGCTTTTCAGAAATCACCGCTCGAGTTCCAAACGGCGCAAATCGAATCGACAAATGCAACCCCAGCGCCGCATCCGCGATCAGCGGCGTCGAGAGTTGGGAAAACTTTTTGGCCAACGAGCGATTATTCACGGTGAGATAACTTCCAAGATTTCACCGATCTCGTATTGAGGAAAAGCCGAATTTATCCGCGGAGATGCGAGGTTCTCACTTGTCTGGGCCGAGCAGGTCTAGCATGGTTCAGACTATGACGGGGGCGGCGCGATTCTCCTACCTCTTCATTGTAGTAGTAATCGTGGTGGCGGGCGCGACTCATCTGGCGACGCCGCTCCTGACCGTGCTCTTTTCCTATTTTGCTTTACGCAAGCTTTACTTCGGCAGGCGCAAGTGGCTCTCCGTTGCCTTATTTCTAATCGTCCTTTCCGGAACGCTCTACGGCTTCGGGTTCCTCATCCGGCAGGCGTTCATTGCTTTTCCAAAAATAGCCGCGGACTCGATCCCTCCGATCATTGCCTATGCTCAAAGCCATGGGATTGAGCTTCCGTTTTCGGATCTAGACAGCCTGAAAGGGGCGACGCTCGACATGATTAAGGATGAATTCCTGTTCGTCGGCAATTTCGCGCGAGCAGCGACCAAGCAGTTTGTCTTCGGTTTGATTGGAATTGTGGTGGCGGTGAGTTTGTTCTTAAACCCGGGGATCCAGAAATTTCCCACCAAACCAAAGAACCCAAACCTTTTTACGGCGGCGACCGACGAAATCAAAATCCGTTTCCGGTTATTTTACGACAGTTTCGAAACGGTGATGGGAGCGCAACTTCTGATTTCCAGTATCAACACGTTCTTAACGGCCATATTTGTGCTTGCCGTTTCGCTCAAGTACGGACCTTTCGTGGTTGGTCTGACCTTCCTCTGCGGCCTCCTGCCGATCGTCGGAAATCTGATCAGCAATTCGATCATCGTCGGAATTGCCTTCACCATTTCGCCGCGGGTAGCCATCGCGGCACTCGTCTTCCTGGTGGTGCTCCATAAGCTCGAATATTTTCTGAACAGCAAAATCATTGGAGACCGAATCAAGAATCCGGTCTGGCTCACTTTGCTGGCGCTGATCATCGGCGAACGCTTCATGGGGATACCGGGAATGATGCTGGCTCCAGTAGTTTTGCACTACATCAAAGTTGAAACTTCCCGATTGCCGCCGCCCGATGCCGCTCCCGCAGACGAACACGATTAATCGCCCGAGTTTTTGAGCAGCGTCACCAGGTGATCCTTCCACAACGCCGCGATCGTATGACTGCCGTGACCGCGGGTTTTATCGCTGAGCGGAATTACAATGGCGCGACCGTGCGGGACGCGTTTGATCTCGCGCTCGAGAATGCCGAGTTCGGGCGGATTGATCAGATCGTCAGCGGAATTGATCGCGAGCAATAGTGCGCGGATTTTTTCCAGGCCCGGACCCGGATCATAATCGTGCGATGCTTCCAGCGCGTAGAGGACATCATTCGCGTCATCGGTTTTCATATAGTCCGCGACGAACTTGTCGATCTTATCGTCCGCGTCATGCAGCGTTGGCGCTTCTTTTTGCCGTAACACCGGATTGCTGCTCATGAACCAGAGCACCTCGGCTGCCGTGCGCAGACTTGGCGGTTGCCTTTTGTACTCGCCGCCACTCCACGCGGGATCGTTCCGGATCGCGTCGATGATCATGTGCCGCCAGGCGCGGTTGCGCCCAGAAATTTGCGTCGGCAAACTCGCCAGCGGCATGAGCGCGTCCATGAACTCGGGTTGCATTTCGCCCCACAGCCAAGCGTGCATTCCACCCATCGAAGTGCCCATCACCAGACGCGCATGATTGACGCCGAGCCCGTCCCTGAGCAACCGATACTGTGCTTCCACCATGTCGATGTAGCCGTAGCGCGGAAATTTCGCGTGCATTCCGTCGCTCGGCTTAGTCGATTTGCCGTGGCCGATCCCATCCGGCAACACAATGAAAAACTTGGTCGCGTCGAGCGGCTGATCTTTCCCGAAAAGTTCGCCCGCAAATTCCGGTCGGATAAACTGCGCGCCGCTGCCGGTCGTTCCGTGCATGATGAGCACGGCATTACCGGTCTTGCCTTGCGCATCCTTCTCGAGTTTTCCAAGCGTCCGGTAGTGAATCCGCAATTCCGGCAATGTCTCGCCCGACGCGAACTTAAAGTCGCGGATCATGTAATCGCCTTCGGTCGGCGTTGGATAATCCGCCCCGCTCAACCCAAACATCGTCGCGAGCATTGCGGCGAATCGAAAAAACTGAATGCGCATCAATCTTATATTATCAAGCATGAGGGAGTTCGCATGTTGATCTTGGCGGTGTTATAGCTCTGCCGTGGCCGAGCCTGCTGGCAAGATCGACAAGCCTGAGCCGCGTTGGCAGGCGCTTTTGGCGTTGCTCGCCGTGGGCGGAATCTATTTGGCCTTGCCGCAGACGTTAGTTGTCGGTCCGTTTTGGCTATTGCCGATCGTAATCGTGATTTTGGTTACGCCGACCATCGTTGCTCATCGGATGGGGCGGTACTCTTTGAATCGCGCCCTCGGCATCATCACCAGCTCGGTCATCACCCTTGCCTTGATTACCTCGGTCATTTTGCTCGTGCTCGCCGTGCCGGCGCACAAAGAACCGCCGGTCGCGCTTTTGTGCTCAGGCGCCGAACTCTGGTTCACGAACGTTCTGGTTTTCGCGCTTTGGTATTGGCGCCTCGATGGCGGCGGTCCAACCTGCCGTCAGCAACAGCGCGAGTTCGGCAGTCGCAGTTTCGTTTTTCCGCAAATGCAGATTGAGAAGATCGAGCGGAGCCGCTTCGGGATCGACGGATGGCGCCCGCATTTCGTTGATTACCTTTTCGTCGCACTCACCCAAAGTTCGACTTTTGGGCCGACCGACGCACCGTTGCTCGCGCGCTGGGCAAAAATCCTGGCGATACTTCAGATTACGATTTCCCTGACGATTGTTATCATCCTGATCTCGCGCGCCGTTGGCGTGCTCTGAATTTGCGGCTGCCCAAACGCCGGGCATTTCGGCGTTTATCGCGCCAGGACGACGTCTTTTTTTGTCCAGGTGTGGACCTGGCGGCAATGTGGGCAGGTCATTTTGCTGCTTTTGATTTTTGCGTTTGCCCAGAGTTCTTCGCGGATGGTTTGGCCGCTTGGCGTCAGCTTCGCGGTCGAGGGGCAGCGAATGAGCAGGCGTTTAATAACTGGTCCCTTTGTTTTCGGCGCGGTCGGTGGTCCAAAAAAGTTCATAAATAAATTGCCATTTAGCCGAGTCGATAAACGATGCGCGCTTTATCGATATCGTAGGGTGACATTTGCATTTTGACGCGGTCGCCGATGGTGAGGCGAATAAAGCGTTTCCGCATCTTACCAGAAATATGCGCGAGCACGAGATGTTCGTTGGCGAGCGCGACCCGGAACATGGTGCCGGGGAGAACGGACATAATCGTTCCTTCCACCTCGATTGCTTTTTCTGCGTTCATGATTGTCGATCTAGCTGCGGATTAGAAAGATTGACTTTTCATCGACCGGGCGAGCCGGCCCCGAGTTTTCGAGGCCGACTGCGCGCGATCAAATTATTTACCGGCGATTTCCGGCAAACGGACGCGGACGCTCTTCGCGTGCGCGGGCTTCGTTGACGGTGAGCGTGCGCCCACCGACTTCCTTGCCGTTGAGAGCGGTCATAGCGGCGCTCGCTTCGGCGTTGTCGCCCATGGTGACGAACGCAAAACCGCGCGATTTGCCGGTCATGCGGTCCATCATCAGCGCGACTTCGCTGACTTTGCCGTGTTGCTCGAAAAGATCTTGAAGATCGTTCTCGGTAGTCTCAAAGGAGAGATTTCCTACGTATAGTTTCATTGTGATTTGATTTGGAAAAACTGCCAGCTACAAAGCCGTTCCCGGGAATCGGGTTTCAAATCACCACTGAGGAATCTCAGCCGACGATCTACCATGCTACGAACAGAACAGAACAATCCAATAACGGCGGTAGTATAGCCGGCTTTTCACGAAACACAACGGTTCCTTTCGCGAACCAGGGATCTGTTTGTCGAAAGCGGCAGTCCCGGATAAAGTGAGGCACAAATTGAAACCGCGAATGATCTGTCGTCTGGCTTTTCTGATGGTTGTTTTCGCCGGCCAGGTTGGTCATGCGGAGCAGGCCGCCGGCGACCGCAGCGCGCTGAATTTCAAACAATTCGGTCTGCTTGCCATTCAAGATAACGGGAGACGCAAACCGATCGACACCTTCGCTAAGGAAACGCTGATCCGAATCACGGGAAGATCGACCTATACCAGCGGCGCCAGGAAATGGCCATCGAATGATTTCCTCTTGTCGGCATTACTTGAAACGCATGACTGGAAAGCTGAGCCGATGGTTCTGGTTTCATTTGGCAAATTGAAGGAGCAACTAGGGCTGGATAAAACACAACGCCGATTCGCGTTCGCGCAGTTGACCGCGCTGCCGGAATTAAACCGGCTGGCGAATGAGGCGCACGAATTGCGCAGAGCGGAAAAGCCGTTGGACCGGTTGCAGCAGGAAGTGATGAGCGTGAGCGAGCGGCTTGCGCTTTTCGCTCACGTGATGGACGGAAGCGCGTTCCTCATCATTCCTGCGGCAAAGAACGAAACCGACGCCTGGGTGGCGCCGCCGGAATTTTCCAGGTATTACATCGACTCGCAATTCGCGCCCATCCAAATCCAATCGCAAACACTGGCCACTGCCTACGTCCAGGGCGATGGTTTTAATTTCAGCCGCGCGTCCAACCAGCTCCGCCAGGCTTTACGCGCATTGAGTCCGTCGATTTATCCGCAAGATCGACAATTGCGTCTCGAATATTTCTACAATCATTTCGACGGATTTTACCGCGCCATCTGGTCGTATGGCCTGGCGTTTCTTGTTTTGCTCATCGCGCATCTGCGCGAACACGGTGCCGGCTTGCGCAAGGTTGGGGTAGCGATTGCTGTCCTCGGTCTCATCTTCCACGCGAGCGGTATCGTTATGCGCTGCATAATCGCGGGCCGCCCGCCAGTCACAAACATGTATGAGTCGATCATCTGGGTCTCTTTTGCCGTCTCGTTTTTCGGAATGGTTTTCTTTTCTCGCTATCGCACGCCGGTCTATCTGCTGGCTGCGCTGCCGGTCACGCTCACCGCTTTGTTACTCGTGCATCAGATGCCGATCGCGATGCCGTCGAGTATCGATCCGCTGGTGCCGGTGTTGCGCGATAATTTCTGGCTGACGGTGCACGTTTTGACGATCACCTTGAGTTACGCGGCCTTCGCGCTCGCCATGGGTTTCGGGCATATCTTGCTCTTTCGATACGCGCGCGATCCGAGTGGCGCGCGCGCCGATGCGCCGATGCATTTCTGGTTGTATCGTGTGTTGCAGCTCGGCGTACTCTTGCTTGCCACGGGCACAATCCTGGGAGGCGTGTGGGCGAATTACTCCTGGGGACGATTCTGGGGTTGGGATCCGAAAGAGACATGGGCGTTGATCGCATTGCTCTGTTATATCCTGACATTGCACGGCCGCCTCGCCGGCTGGTGGACCCAATTCGGTCTGGTCGTGGCAAGCGTCGTCTGTTTTCTCGCGGTCTTGATGGCGTGGTACGGAGTCAATTTCGTGCTCGGAAAAGGACTTCATTCCTACGGCTTCGGTATCGGCGGCGAGACCTATGTCGCGGCCTTCGTAATTGTCGATCTTTTGTTTGTCGCGTTTGCGATCTGGCGTTACCGGGCGAGCAAGCGCGCCGTAGGGCGACGCGCCGGGGAGACTGAAGCGATCCCCGCGTAAGACCGGTAATCGGAATTTGTAATGAGATCGGCACGCAGAAGCGCCTGCCCGACAATTTTGGCGGACCATCTTTTCGGGCCGTTCGCTTGTGTCCGCGGCCACGAGATTTATTGGATTATCCGGCAAAGGCAGTTATCCAGTTAGTCGAACATTCGTGGCAACCGGAAACATTTCAGACCAGCCGACGGACGAGGCAATGATCTCGTTGCAGCGCAGCATTTACGATCCGGGCTACGTCAATGCGATGTCCCATTTTTATCGCGGCGAGATGGGACGCATCATGGTTTGGCGGCAGCGGCTCGATATCACGACCAACTGGGCCATCACCAGCAGTACGGCCATCATCACCATCGCGTTTGCCAATCGCGAGGTGCCGCACATCATTTTCTTTTTCAACCTCGCGATTGTCTGGGTCATGCTTTGGATCGAAGCCCGGCGTTATCGCTTTTATGACGCGTTTCGCGCGCGCATCCGCATGCTGGAAGCGCATTTCCTTGTTCCAATGGTGATGGAGAACCGCGATTTGCTCCAAGGCGAATGGAAGAAGCTCGTCTGCGAAGATTTGATCCTGCCTTGCTTCAAAATCAGCAAGTTGGAAGCGATCGGCCGCCGCTTGAAACGCAATTACGTTTTCATTTTCATTCTCATTCTCGTCGCGTGGGTGACGAAAATTTTCCTCCACGCCCCGATGGCCATGGACAGCGTACCTTCATTTTATCACGCCTTGCGCGTCGGTCACATTCCTTCCTGGCTTGTCGCCTTTATCTTTGTCGCGACCTTCATTAGCGTGATCGGGATTACGATTTACGTCAGCAAAAAATCTTCCGGCGAAATTTCTGAGTTCGGCACACACCGTTCGCTCTGGCGGATTTGATGAGCGAATTCGAGAAGTTGTGCGAAATCGTCGCGCAATTGCGCGCCCCCGGTGGTTGTCCATGGGACCGCGAGCAAACGTATGAGTCGCTCTTGCCGGGATTGATTGAAGAAGCTTACGAAGTGGCCGGTGCGGTGCGGGCGAAGGACACTGCGAATTTTCGCGAAGAATTGGGCGATCTTCTCCTCCTCGTCGTGATGCACGCCGAGATCGCGTGCGAAGCTGGCCAATTTAAGATCGACAATGTTATTCGGGACGTGACGGAAAAACTGATCCGGCGTCATCCACACGTCTTTGGCAAAAGCGACGCACGTGACGCCGGTGCGGTTTTAAAACAGTGGGAAGCGATCAAACGCGATGAAAAGAAAAGCGACCAACATTATCTGGCGAGTTTGCCAAACGCGCTTCCGGCGTTGATGCGCGCGCAAAAAGCACAGAGCAAAGCGGCACGCGTTAATTTCGATTGGGCCGAACTGCATGACGTGATCGCAAAGGTTGAAGAAGAACTCGAGGAAACGAAATCGGCGATGGCGTCGCAAGATCGACAACAAATTGAGGACGAGATCGGCGATTTGCTTTTTGCGGTCGTCAATCTGGCGCGCAAATGCAAACTTGATGCGGAGAGCGCGCTGCAAGCCGCTACTGATAAATTCGTCGCGCGCTTTGACCGCTTGGAGGATGAGCTCCAAGCGCGCGGCAAACGGCTGGGAGATGTCGATCTTGGCGAGATGGACGCGATTTGGGATGCGATCAAGAAACGGTAGGGCGACGCTCTGCGGAGCCGACAAATCTCTTCGGCTCGACAGAGTCTCGTCCTACCATTTACAAATTTTCTCCTGCGGCGATATTCGCCGTCCCAATGTCGATGCTGATTAATTTGCTCCTGGGTCTTTGGATACTCGTGGCGCTCCTCATGGTGCTGGTGATCTTGATGCAGCGGCCGAAGAGCGAGGGCCTTGGCGCCGCGTTTGGCGGGGCGGTGACGGAAAATATTTTTGGCGCGCAAACCACCAACGTGCTCGTGAAATTTACCGCCTGGCTGGCGGGCTTCTTCTTTGTCCTGACATTCGTGTTGTCGATCCTCTACGCCCGCAAAGCGAGCGGCGATAGCACATTGCGGCGCGAGCTGATGAAACAGCAAACTGCTCCCGCGGGTGCAGCTTCGCCGGCGACTTCGGCGACTCCAGCAGCACCTGCTGGTTCGCCATCGTCTTCGCCAGCCCCTGATTCCGGCGCTGGAGTTTTGCCGCCAGGCAGTGCGACGCCGGTTGCCTCGCCGGCAGCTTCTTTACCGAAGCCGCAATTATAGTTGATGCTGCCTTCGCAGCGGTAGGGGCGATGATCCAATCGCCCGCGGGCGGTTCGGCGAGCCGCCTCTACCCTGAAGCGAGTTCACGCAATTGTTACTTCAACGTCATCAGCCTGTAACAATCTCCTTCCAATTTCC
>QHRC01000222.1 GCA_003219995.1 Verrucomicrobiota bacterium | reverse complement strand
AGGTTTTCTCACGGGAAAGATCGACGAAAACACTACCTTCGATAGTTCCGACTTCCGCAACATCGTCCCTCGATTCACGCCCGAAGCTCGAAAAGCGAATCAGGCTTTGGTTGATTTGCTGGCCAGAGTCGCAGCGCAAAAGAAGGCGACATCAGCTCAGATAGCGCTGGCCTGGTTGCTTGCCCAGAAACCGTGGACTGTTCCAAGTCGAACCATCGCGCGGCCAACGAGACGATTTCGTTTACGATTTCGCCTTAGCGACCACTGGTTAATGTTGCGACATCACTCAGGATCACAGCGCACGCATTCTGAAGAACGACCAGAAGGCGAACGAGAAAGTAGGAAGGCTAAAGTAGAAAAGCCAGAAATCAGAGGTCAGAGCTCAGAGATCAGATAAAGAACAATCGCTTAACAGAAGGCAACGAAGAAAGCGAAGTTCAGAAAACCTTTATTACCTTTGTTTACTTCTGTTTCGATTCTTACGGCACCGCCGATTCAGGCCGGAATTCGCTCACTTTTTAAAATTGTCGCAACTTTTTGGATCGTGTTCCAATTGCGCGTGGTGACGGGCACGCCCAGGCGCTTCTCGATCTTGCCGAGGTAGCTGATCGCCTTCATCTGGCGACGATACAGACCCAAGACGAATCTGTCTTGGATCGCAATGATCTTGACCAGCCAGGTCCGAGCCGGACTGGCGGTAAATGTTTGAGGTAAGTCGAAACGAATCGCCGGTCGTTTGGCTAACACGCTGACGAAGCGGACTATGTTCGGGCCCGAGGGTCCGAGCCGGACTGGCGGTTCGTGTGAGAATGGATCCTTTGAATAAAGTTTAATAATGTCGCGCCCCGGACAAATCATGATCTCGCATTTGAACGGCAGCTTTTTGGCAATCGCAGCGCGTAGAGCGGATTCGCTGACATCTTCGCGCACAACAAACGTGCCGACCGCGCCGATGTTCACGACACCAAATTTCGCCAACTCTCTCGCGATCATCGCTGGCTGACATCGATTCGTCCCACCGACGTTGACCGCGCGAAGGAATACGACCCAAGCCATTCGAGCTAAAGTCTCGCAGTTATTGGTTAATTGTTAATCGTTATTCATCGGGGATGACGGGATTTCGTCTGGATAAATCGCGGACTGGCGTGGATGCAATAAGAAGTCAGAATTAAGAAGGAAGAGCTGAGAATTAGGAAGACGCCTTCATTTTTGTAACGTCCTCTTGGGCGCGTTAGGCTTTTCAGAGTTGTCAAAGACGTTAGGATCGCATTGTTGGCTTTTATGTTGCCGAAAACAAAGTACGCGCGCAGTGACGACGTTCGCATTGCCTACCAGGTTACCGGTGACGGTCCGTTCGACGTGGTGTGGGCGCCGGGGACGATGTCGCATTTGGACATGGATTGGGAAATTCCGCGACGCGCTCTTTTCTTCGAGCGGTTCAGTAAATTTTGCCGGCTGATTCGTTTCGACAAACGCGGCACCGGTCTCTCTGATCGGCCCGTGAAAATGGCGACGCTGGAGGAGCGCACCGACGACATTCGAGCCGTAATGGATGACATCGGTATCGAGCGCGCCAACATTTTTGGCGTTTCCGAGGGCGGCTCGATGGCGTGTCTTTTCGCCGCTACCTATCCGCAACGAGTGATTTCGCTTCTCGTCTGGGGTGCACAGGCCCGCTGGATCGCCTCTCCCGATCATCCGTGGGGTCAGACGCAGGAAGAGCACGATCAAATGGTCGCAATGATTGACGACGATTGGCCTTCCTTTGCGTACATCACCGGACCTGGCGCGGGCGTGGGCAAGGACGCAGATCCCGCCTTTATCGAATCTCTTTCTCGCTACATGCGCGCGGCTGCGAATCCTTCCGCTGTCTATGCCTACGAACAAATGAACGGGCAAATCGATACGCGTCCGATTCTCCCGTCGATTCAGGCTCCCACATTGGTTATGAATCGTACGGGCGATCCGTGCGCAAACGTTGAAGCTGCGCGCGACATGGCGTCACGGATTCCAGGCGCAAAATTCAAGGAATACCCGGGTAACAGCCACTCGCCGATGCTGGATGACATGGAAACCGTGCTGTCAGACATTCAGGAATTCATTACTGGCGAGCGACCGATTGATTCCTCCGATCGTATTCTGGCCACCGTGCTCTTCCTCGATATTGCGTCTTCCACCGAGCGTGCCGCAGAGCTTGGCGACACGGCATGGCGCAATCTCTTGAACTCGTACTACGCTATTGTGCGAAAAGAATTGGCGCGTTTTCGCGGGAAAGAAATCAACACTACGGGCGACAGTTTTCTCGCCACGTTCGACGGCCCTGCGCGAGCGGTCCACTGCGCGCTCGCAATTGCGCTCGCTGTCAAACAGCTCGGTATTGAAGTACGCGCGGGAGTGCACACCGGCGAATGCGAATTGATGGGCGACAATGTCGGTGGCATCGCGGTCCACACCGGCGCGCGCATCATGGCGAGTGCCCAGCCGGGAAGCGTGCTCGTCTCCGGAACTGTTAAAGATCTCGTGTCCGGTTCCGGAATTAATTTTCAAGATTACGGCGTCCACCAGCTCAAAGGGATTCCCGGCGAGTGGAGACTCTTCTCGGCGCGCTCCTGATTCAACAAGACAACGCCCGTTAAGATTTACAACGATCTTGGCGTTAAGGAAAGATAAGAAGAAGTCACAAGTGACCTGTTGCGGCGGGCAGCTGTGTGACCAGTGACGAGCAATCTGAGGTAAGAGGTTAGATTGCGAGGCGAACTTAGCGGTAATGCAGACGGATCAGCTGCGGTTTTTCGACAAGCACCACGCCGAATAGATTATCGTAATCGTTCTCTGCGATGTTGATCGGCTCTGATATTCCGAGCGCTTTGATCAGGTCCGCAATCGTGTTCCCGTGACCGACGACCAGCGCGTTGCCATTCGAACTGCGCAGCTTCGCAATGAGCGCAGCGCTATTTTCTGCCGGCAGTGTCGTTACGGCTATGCCGAGGGCTTTCGCCAGGGGCGCAGCTGTTTGTTGTGTGCGCTTGAACTCAGTCGCGTAAATCGCGGTGATGTTTGCATCCTGCAACATTTTTGCGAGCGCTTCCGCCCGGGCGCGGCCGGCTTCCGATAAATCCGGATCTTTGGTCGCATCGGCCTTTTCGGCGTGCCGGACAATGAAAATTGTCG
>QHRC01000221.1 GCA_003219995.1 Verrucomicrobiota bacterium | reverse complement strand
CGGAAATACGCTTAGCCGCACATTGCCCATCAGGCTGACGTAAAGTTCGCGGCCCTCGATGTATTCCTCCGCGATCACGTCGGCGTCGTGTTTCTCGTGAATAAACGCCACCCGGTCGCGGAACTGTTCCTCGGTCTGGACGAACGACGCCTGGGAAATGCCGTAGGACGCCTCGTCCTTCACCGGCTTCACCAGGATTGGGAACTTGGGCGCTTTAAGTCGCGCGATCCGTCGGCCGCGCGGGATGACCACGAAGTTCGGCACGTGGATGTGATGATAGCCGAGGATTTTTTTCGAGATGCCTTTGTGCTTGCAAAGGACGAGCCCGATCGCGCCGCAGCCGGTAAAGGGCACCCCTTGCATTTCGAGAAGCGAAACGATGTTCTGGTCGAAGCCGGGGTTGTTCTTGAACTGTTCGACCAGGTTGAAAAGAACGTCGGGCGCGAAATTTTCCAGTTTCTGCCGGACCAGATCAAGATCATCGAAAATGGCGAGATGCTCAGCTGTGTAGCCGAGCGCCCCGAGCGCCTCCATCACGTTCGCCTCGGTTTTCCAATCCTCCGTATTCATCTCCTTGCTCAAGTCTTCGTCGATCTTGGTGGGGCGGCTACCGTCGAAAAGAACGAGGACTTTTAGTTTCTTTTTCACGCTCGTTATTTGGTGCGCTTGAACTTGCCGGTGAAGAGATAATTCATGACCAGCGTGGTGATGAAAGAACTTACTCGAAAATCCTGCTGCGGATCGTCGTTCAGCACATGGAGTTCGAGCTCGTCGCAGCGGTCGATCAGTCGCGCGAGAAGTTTGTTCACCCGGAACTTTTTCTCATTCGTCCACTGGCACACTGAGTTCAACAGCCGCCGTCGCGTCCGGCGCAGATAAGAACTCGCATTAATCCGTCCCGGCCCAGCCGGCGCGGAGAAGAGTTGCCGTAGATCGGCATCGTAGAAATCCGGATACGTATCTTCATAGAGTCTCCGTTTCCGCGCGTAATAAGTCTTGAGCTTGACGTTCAGAAAGTTGTACTCGGCCACGCGATACTTCGGCGTGTGCATCGGTGCTTTCCCGGCTAGCTCTCGCATCAATTCCTCGACGTATTCGAGTTTTTGCAGCGCCTTCCAGCCGGCGTAGCGTTTACGCCAGTCGAGCTCCGGCGTGAGCCAGATCGCGAAAGTCTCGGCAAAATCTTCATCCGGATGACTCTGCGCGTACCAATCGTCGAGATGCATGACATAGCTGCGGCTGAACGGGCGCGGCCTATAAAAGCTCGGCGTCTCTTCGTCTGACGTTTGCCCGAAGGTCTGTTGCCACTTTTTCTTGCGCTGAAGCTGATAAGCGTAGCTGTAAGCGTGCGCCGCCTCGTGCCGCATCAGTTTCATGAACCACTCTGTCGTCTCGCCCTCGACCTCGAGCATCATCGTCCGCTCCAGCGCGCGCAACCGGTCGTGCACGAGAAAAAACGGAATGAAAATCGCCGGGATACCGATAGGCACAAACCATTCATCGCCGATGTGAGTTGGCGGATGAAACGCGAGTCCCTTGGCCGAAAGCTCGTCGTAGACCTGTTGAATGAGCGGTTCAAGCGGGGTGCCCTCGAGCCGCAAGCCGAGCTTGGAGATGCGGCGTTCGAGAAGTTCCTCGTCGCTCAGTGATGCCCAATCGGCAGCTTCCATTTCGCGCACAGTATCAGTCCGCGCGTCGCGCGTCCTACGCCCCTTTATGCTCCGTATAGCCGTCCGAAATCATTCGCGGACGTTTTCGCGAATCGCGTGCTCGATCGCTTGAGACCAATCAAGATAGTTGCCTACGGAATTTCCAACCAAAACGATTTCTCTTTTGGTCAGACGACGTTCAAGAACTTCACTAGAAACCTCTTGGAGATCACTAACATTTATCGAGTAAACAATTTCTTCGCTACGATTCTCTTTCATAGATGTGTCCAATCACAGACGTTGTTGGTGAAAAACGTTTTCCCTGTGCCACCGAATGGCATTGTGGTGGGGATAAATCGCGTCTCTCTCTGGTAAACATAGTTTGACGCGCCCACGCTGAAGCACTCGGAAAAACTCAAAGCCCTCGAGTTTTCCACAATCGGCCGGCAGACGCCTAATCTGTGGTGAGACGTGAACTCTGTAATCATCCAAAACCGTGAACCAGCCAACATCAAATGCCCAATGATGAAGATGACACAATGCGATTCCATTGCACACATCGTCTCAGCCAAAAAAATAGTGAGGAACAATATGCGCCGCCTCCACTTCCCATAATAATGAGTCAGGCGACTTGAGTTTCAGGCCGCAGACGGAGCACCTGTAAGTGTAGGCTTCGATAACCGCTTGGCGGAATGCTCGATTTCTCAGGGCAACTTCTCTCGCCGTTTTGACAATTTTTTTGTCTCTATCAAACGGGTCGTAGTTTTCAGGCTTACGAGATTCTATGAGGTCCTTCACAATTTTCTGGACCTCATAAGACTTTGTCGGCAAGCATTCCTTTCTTGCAGTCGGAATGTTGCAAAGCTTCAGCGCTTCATCGAAGCCCTTTTCTGTCAGCATCCATTCTCTCTTTCTTGTAATTTGGAGCGTTCGGGTTGGACTCGAAACCATGTCTTCTTTAGCCAAGGCATCTGCGGCACGGAAAAGAAGCCGATGCCATAAGAAAGCTTTTTTAACGCGATTCTGTTTCCGATATATCGTTTCCAGAAAGGCGGAACGTTGATCCTTGCTCAATCGAAATTCACCAGCAATTTCATCAACTATCTCTTCCCCGGAACCGAATTCTTTGATTATTCCATCATGCTTCAGTAGCGCGCGAAGCAAGGCTTGCTCCACCTCCTTCCGAGTTGGCATGGCCAACTCTTGAAGCATTTTGCTTTCGTAACTCATCGAGAACTCTTTTTCGATCTCAACGGTTCACAACCGCTTAAAGGCGCAGGCTCGCCTTCTTCAACTGTCGAATATTTAAACGTAGTTTTGCGGGGGGGTGCTTAACCATCATTCAATTGATAACGCGTCTTGGAAAGACTGTCGACACGGAT
>QHRC01000220.1:3437-5005 GCA_003219995.1 Verrucomicrobiota bacterium | reverse complement strand
CCACGCCCGGAACGTACGCAGCATCGGGCCGAGAAGGAAGTTTAAAGCTGGAGAGTACATTGCTTTCCTTGAGTGCGGCTTTGCATCGTTATGGCTTCTTGGTAGAACATCCTTGCGTGAGCGCATCTGAAGAAGGCAGAGCTTGGCTGGAAGCCGCCGATGGCAAACGCCATGAGCTTCGGGGAAGCTGTTCACTTGGTCGCACAACCATGAATACGGTCGTGCTGGAATCCCCGAAAGTTTCACGACGCCACGCCGTGATTCATTTGCAAAACATCGGCGAATTTTGGTTGATCGATTTCTGCAGCAGCAACGGAACTTTTCTCAATAAGCGGCGGATTCATCAGCCCGTTCGTCTCAACGACGGCGATCAGATCGTGATCGGCGACCAGCCATTCAAATTTTGTCAGCCGGTCGCGATTTCAGATGAATACAAAACGATGGTGACACAACGCACGGTACGCGAACTTGAAAACGTCCCGTGTTGGCTCCTCGTGGCGGACATCTGCAATTTCACGCCGTTGAGCGGCAGCATGGAAAGCGCAGGTTTGGATCTGCTGGTCGGCGCCTGGCTCTCCGCTTGTAAGGAGATGATCGAACAGCATCATGGCAACATTAACAAATATTTGGGTGACGGCTTTTTTGCTTACTGGCCGGAGCCAGCGACCAGTCCGGCAGAAATCGCGGCTGTGGTCGCGTCGCTGAAAGGTTTGCAGCAAAAAAAAGCGCCGGAATTTCGCATCGTGCTGCATTTCGGTTCAGTCGCGATTGGCGGCATCGCGTCGATGGGTGAAGAGAGCTTGATCGGCCGGGAAGTGAATCTGATTTTCCGCCTGGAGAAGCTTGCCGGTTCGTTAGCCGAATCTTGCGGTCTGAGCGAAACGGCGCACACGAAGCTGGGAGAACTCGTTCCGACGCGTTCGCTCGGAGAATTCGAATTGAAAGGTTTTGAGGGAAAGTGCGCCTTCTTCGTCGCCCTTTAGCTTCGGTTGCGGCATGGGATGCTTTCAAAGGTGCTTGGCGTCTTTAGAAAATGCGTTGAGATTTGAGTCGTGAAGTTTCGCCCTTATAGGAACACCAACCCCAACCTGGTTGTGAGCGAAGTCGGCTTCGGCCTTTGGACGATTTCGACCGGCTGGTGGGGAAATTTTACGGAAGGTGAAGCGATCGCGCTTATGCACAAGGCGTTCGATCTCGGCGTCACGCTCTTCGACGCGGCCGATACCTACGGGAACGGTTTGAGCGAGGAGCTGATCGCGAAAGCTTTTCCGAAACAGCGCGACGAAATCGTGATTGCGACCAAGGTCGGTTACGATTTTGTCACACACGGCGAAGCGCGCGGACGTGGTCAGCGCGAGATTCCGCAGGATTTTTCGCCGGAAGCGATCACGCGCGCGACCGACGCGGCGCTGAAGCGACTGAGAACCGACCATGTCGATCTTTTGCAACTGCATAACATCCGCATGGAGCAGGTTTATGATGACGCGCTCTGGACAACGCTCGAGAAATTAAAGGCCGCGGGAAAAATTCGTTATTACGGCATCGCGCTTGGTCCGGCAATCGGCTGG
>QHRC01000220.1:0-3397 GCA_003219995.1 Verrucomicrobiota bacterium | reverse complement strand
CGACATCACAAGTCTACAACACATTTACAACATGCTCGAACAACATCCCGGCCGCGCGCTGCACAATGCCGCGACTGAAGCGGGCAAGGACACGATGTTTCTCATCCGCGTCACGCATTCGTCCGGAATGCTCGAGGGCAAATACACGTCCGAGACGACGTTTCCACCAACCGACCACCGCAGTCATCGACCGCGGAGCTGGTTACTCAACGGGATCAAGAAGATCGACCAATTGCGTTTCCTCGAAAATTCCGAGCGCACGCTCGGTCAAGCGGCATTGCAATGGTTGCTCGCTGACGAACGTGTTGCCTCGACGCTTCCAAACATTTACAACCAAGAGCATCTCCTTGAATTTGCCATGGCGCCGGAATGTCCGCCCCTAACCTCCGACGATCTCGCTAAGATCGACAATCTTTACATCGACAACTTCGGTCTCGAGCCGGAAGAGCCAAAATTCAAAGGCACGATGGAGATGCCGGCGGAAGCGACTGCTGCATAATTGTAGCGGCGCTCTGTGAGCGCCGGAACTTTACCAATCGGCGGTCATAGACCGCCGCTACAGAATTTAGTCCGACTCATCTTCTTCCACCGGCAACGCACGCGGGATATTGGTTTGCTGCGGTTGGGCGATTGCGCGGCGGCGGGCGGTGCTCCGCTGCCCGCTGTAAACGTCCTTAAAAATCTGTGCAATCATTGGCGCGGACGCGGAACCTCCGTGCACCTTACTGCCTACGTCCCCTTCGTAAAGCGCGGCGAACGCGTACTGCGGTTGATTCGCGGGCAGGAATCCGCCGAACCATGCTGCCGTGCGCTCTTTGTTTTTTGGTCCCCACTGCGCCGTCCCCGTTTTGCCCGCGACTTCGACATTATCGAGGCTAGCCGCGTGGCCTGTGCCGCCAGCGCTGTTGACGGCGTCGATCATTCCGGTGCGCAATTCATCCAAGGTCTGAGGCGAAAGCTCGAGTGTCTTCTTCGCCCGAACCTGGTAAGCAGTAACGATTTGATCGTCGAGGGTCTGCACCTGTTGTACGAGACGCGCCTGATAAAATGTGCCGCCGTTCGCCACGATCGCCATGGCTTGCGCCATTTGCAGCGGCGTGACCTGCGTGTCCCCCTGCCCGATCGACAAGTTTGCGATGTCTCCGTTCAGCAACCGCCGGCCGTGCGTCGCCTTCATGTACTCATCATTCGGCACGCGTCCTTCCGCCTCGCCGCGCAACGGGATGCCGCATTTCGCTCCAAAGCCCAGCTTGATCGCCCAATCGATGATCGGTTCTGCGCCAGTTTTGATTCCCACCTGATAAAACCACGTGTCACAAGATTCCGTCAGCGCCTGAACAAAATTCAACGCGCCGCGATCGCCTTTCTTCCAATTGTGAAAAGTGAGATTGCCAATTTCGATTGCGGGCACGCATTCGTATCGGTCCTCCGGCCCGACTGCACCGGTTTCGAGCGCGGCGATGCCGACCGCGATTTTAAAGGTCGATCCCGGTGGGTAAGATGAACGGAATGCGCGCGGAAGCAGCGGGATGTCGGGGTCGTCCTGCAATGCCTTGAATTTTTCCGCCGAAATTGACGGCACGAAGGAATTCGGGTCGTAGGTAGGCCACGAGGCCATCGCCAAAATGTCTCCCGTGTTTGGATCGATAATCACGATCGCGCCGCGTTTGGCTTTGGCTTCGAGCGCTTTTTCCGCCAGTTCCTGGAGGCGAAGATCCAGAGTAGTGACGACGTTGTAACCCGGCACGGGCGGCGTAATCAGTTTCTCGGACGTTTTGCGGCCGTCCTTATCAAAAGTGAGCTTATATTCGCCGCGCTTCCCCGCGAGCATTTCGTTGAAAGTCTGCTCGAGGCCTTCGCGACCTTCCGTCTCCGGCCAGAGCGTTTCGTGATTGTCGATGATCCCGTCCAGATTGCGCCCGGTCTTTCCGGTGTAACCGACGACCTGCCCGGCCAGTTTGCCGTTCGGATAAACGCGAACGTAAATCGGTCGCACGACCATTGCCGCCGGTAAACGCTCTTTCAGCTCCCCGTACTCCGATTGCGTGAGGTTTTGCGCAATCTCAAATGGCAAAATTCCTCGGTTGCGGTAATGGCGCAGAATAATGTCGTCCGAGATTTTGATCGGTCTTCCGATTAATTTTTGCGCGTTGCCGATCTGTTCGCGAACAAAGCCGAGTGCCTGCGCGTCGGAAAAATCGAGCGGGGTGGGAAAATTAATCGCGAGATTGTAGCTGAGCTTGTTCTGCGCGAGCGGCGCGCCACGGCGATCAGTGATTTGCCCGCGCGGCGCAGGAACATCGAGGATGTACGTGCGCGCAAGCTTCTGTGTCTCAAACGTCGGGACGATCGTTTCTTCTTCCGTTGTCGGCCTCGCGGTTTGCGTCGTCGAAGACTGCGGCAATTGCGCGAAGAGTTCAGCCCGCGCGACAAAGATCAACAATATAAAGGTAGGGACGTTTCTCCGAAACGTCCCTACCTGATTCCCAAGACGCATCGGCGAGAGTGTGCGAATAACTAATGCCGCTGCAAGAAGCGATGCACTTCTTGCGCAAGCTTCGGGCCGATTCCCTCCGTGGCGCCGATCTCTTCCACGCTCGCTTTTCGAAGCCGATTGACGGAACCAAAGCGCCGCAGCAATAAATTCTTCCGGTTCTGACTTACGCCCGGACAATCATCGAGAATGCTCTCGCCAATGCGTTTTTTCATGAGCAGTTGATGATAAGCGTTGGCAAAACGATGGGCCTCGTCGCGAATGCGCTGCAGCAATCGCAAGGCCCCGGAATCGGCCGGCAATTGCAGCGGCAACGCCCGGCCCGGTCTATAGATCTCCTCATGTTCCTTGGCCAGACCAATGATCGGAAGATCGTGCAGACCAAGCCGCTGCAATTCGCGGCACGCGGAGGACAGTTGTCCCTTGCCGCCATCCACGATGATCAAATCGGGCAGGCGAACCGCGACAAACTTCGACGTGGCACGATCGAGCGCGGCGAGCCATTTCGAAGGCGTTCTCCTGGGAAAATTGTGGCGAAAGATCGACATCTTCTCTTTCCGAATTCCGCGATCCGCACTCCGCAATCGATAAAAGCACGCGCGAATATCTTCGCCGCACGACTTCGGCCATGCTCGCGAAATCGTCTTGTCCTTCAACAGTCCGCACTCGATAACGCCGGTAGCAATCCTTGTCCGGCACGCCGTCGCGGAAACAGACCATCGAGGCCACTACATGCGTGGTCGAAATATTGGAGATGTCGAAACATTCCATCACGGCGGGTGGACGCGGCAATTGAAGCGCGTCCGCCAGCGCTCGCACATCTGCCATCGGATCGATTGCGCTCGGTAAACTGCCACGTGTAAACCGACGCATCGGTTTCGTCGTGCTGCGCAAATCTTCCGT
>QHRC01000219.1:6144-6474 GCA_003219995.1 Verrucomicrobiota bacterium | reverse complement strand
TCTTTCACTGCGTCGGCTGCTTGTTTAAAGCCTTCCTGCCCGTCTTTGAGTGTTTCGATCAAGCTATTGACCGTTGAGATGATTTCCTTTTGTTGTGCCATATAAATTTGTATCGCGCGGCATGCGCTCGTCGCGTCCTAGATTTTTCCGACGGGTTGCGGCGACGACTTTTCGCCGATACGCTTATTCATGAATAAAAACGTGACAGGGAAGGACTTGACGAAGGAGGCGCCGCGCAGTCCACGGATTCGAGTCGGCGGCTACGCCATTCTCGGGCGCACGATTGATAAATGCCGCGCGCTGGTCGCGGGAAATATCGGCGAATATCAT
>QHRC01000219.1:0-5997 GCA_003219995.1 Verrucomicrobiota bacterium | reverse complement strand
GATGAAATCAAACGCTGGGCTGACGAAGTTGAATTGATGAGTCCCTACAACGACCCGGAACGGCGCGATTGGTTCGTCGAGCAAGTGAAGCCGCTCGGCCTCGATCCGGCCAAGACGACTTTGTTCGACTGGCTGGAAGCCGACGACAAAGCTTGCCACGCGCAAGCCGCGTAGCGCAGAAGATCGATTGTCGATCTTAGGGCTCGACCGGCGGGAAAATATTTTCGGTTTCGCCGACGTCAACGCCGCCGCGCAGTTTGCTGTGCCACACGCCGTAGAAGAAATAAATGCAAAGGCCGATCGCGAGCCAGACAAAGAAGCGTATCCAGGTTTCGATCGGCAAACTCAGCATCAGCACGCCGCAAAAGAGAACGCCCAAAATCGGAAATAACGGAACGAAAGGCACACGGAATGGCCGCGGGCGGTCAGCATTCTTGCGCCGTAAAATAATCACACCGAGGCAGACGAGAACAAAGGCGAAGAGCGTCCCGATGTTGGTGAGATCGGCGAGCGAGCCGATGTCGGTCAACATGGCAACACCACCAACGGCTACACCGGTCCAAATGGTGGTGATATGCGGAGTCCGAAACCGTGGGTGAATCTTCGCGAAGTATCCCGGCAACAGCCCATCGCGCGCCATCGCCATAAAAATGCGGGGCTGACCGAGTTGGAAAACGAGCAGGACAGAAGTAATGCCTGCCAGCGCCCCGGCACTGATGAGCGCCGTGGCCCAGGGTCGATCGGAGAAGGCGGTCGCGACTGCCGCAGGATCGCCCAGGTAAGTGGTATACGTTCGCATGCCAGTAATAACCCCAGCCATTAAGACGTAAAGCACTGTGCAAATAATGAGGCTCGCGATGATTCCGATCGGCATGTCGCGCTGCGGGTTTTTTGTTTCCTCCGCAGTCGTTGAGACGGCATCGAATCCAATAAAGGCGAAAAACACGATCGCCGCACCGCTCATTACACCGCCAATTCCAGTCGGAAGAAAAGGATGCCAATTGGTCGGGTGAACCAGGAAAGCACCAAATGAAATCACAAACACGACCACGGTGACCTTGATGATGACGATGGTCGTATTCGTCCGCGCGCTCTCACGAATTCCGTAGATCAAAAGCGCCGTCACGGCCGCGACAATGAGAAGCGCTGGAAGATTTAGTGCAATTGCGCGGCCGGCAATAGTTGGAAGCGTCGTCGACGAATAGTTTGTGAGCGCGTCGCCGCCCTGCGCTACAATGCCCGTCGCTGTTGTGTGATCGTTCACCAGCCAAAGCGGGAATTTCAGACCAAAGAGGCTGCCACACAGTCTAACGAAATAGCCGGACCAGCCGACTGCGACCGCCATGTTGCCAACTGCGTATTCAAGAATGAGGTCCCAACCGATGATCCACGCGATGATTTCACCGAGCGTCGCGTAGGAATAGGTGTAAGCCGATCCCGAAACCGGAATCATCGCGGCGAGCTCGGCATAACAAAGCGCAGCGAATCCGCACGCGATCCCGGCTATTACGAACGAAAGCATAACAGCCGGACCCGCACCCGGCCGGCTAAACACCAGGGGTGCGTGCGTAATCCACGACTGCACGAAATTCAGTACCGGCGTTTTCCAAATTGACCCGATGACTTGTGCCTGCTCGCCCGCTGCCGCCGTTCCCGCCAGCGCAAAAATTCCCGTCCCGATAATGGCGCCAATGCCAATGCAGGTGAGAGCAAACGGGCCGAGTGCACGCTTCATTTGGCGCTCGGGCGCGGCTGCCTCAGCAATCAAATGATCGGCGCTTTTGGTTCTGAAAAGGTGAAGGGCCACGGCGCGAGATCGTGTCATCAACAGCTTTGGCTGGTCAATCTTAAGTTTCGATGTCGATCTGGTGAGGTGGATCGACCGCTCCGTCGGGCGATGTTAATTAATGTGCGGCTTCACCGCCAAATTTTAGCATCGAACACGGGACTGCTCGATCCACCCGCGTGACGAACGATCCTGGCGCAACATGTTCGAAACAAGCTCCGCAAACTTGATCGGTGGTTTCGTTTTCGGGTCGATTGGTTTTGTCGCCTTCATTTACGGCAAGCGCATGAACCTGTGGAAGATCATGCTTTGCGGCCTCGCCCTGATGATTTTCCCTTATTTCATCGCCGATGCCGTAATGTTGTACGCGATTGGAGTGTTTGGAACAGCCGCTCTTCTCTTCCTGCGCGAGTAAAAAGACATTCTGCATAGACGTGCGGACTTGATTTTTCTAAGCTGACGGCGCGATGTCCGACGAACCAGCGAAGTTCATCCTGGGTGACACGGCGATTTCAGCGCTGGAAGGGCGCTCTAGTGGCAGAAGAAGGTTTTTCGGCCGCCGCAAACGGCAACGCCCACCGCTAACGCATTGCGAGAATTGTGGCGCACAGTTGACCGGACGCTATTGCGCGCAGTGCGGTCAGGCGGCGGTTGATTATCGGCGGTCGTTCCGGCACGTGATTGTTGATGTTCTAGATTCATTTCTAAGTTGGGATTCGAAATTCTTCGGCACCATCGGACTTCTCGTCACGAGGCCGTGGCGCCTAACGAATGAATTCCTTGCCGGCAAACGCATCCGACATGTGCATCCTCTCCGGTTGTATCTGCTTGCAAGCATCCTGTTTTTCTTTGCCGTTAATCATTGGGCAAAATCAATTCATCTTCAGCCCGGCAAGCTATCGCCAAAAGACCGCGACGAGATCGCGGCAGAACTTAAGAACGAAGACATCCCGCCGGAAGCGCGCCAGAAGATTCAGGATGCATTGAATCTCAACAGCCCTCCGCCTGCGCCAACCGCGCAAACCGAGAAAGCTTCGCCCAAGCCGGAGGAGCATAGCCCTCCCGAGAAGGACTTTGGACCAATCCTAAAAACGGGGTCCAAGGAGCCGTCTGCGTCGTTTGAGAAATGGCTGGAGGGCCGTTACAAAGAAAAAATCGGCGAGCGCGGCACGAACCTGCAGCTGTTTCTCCTGACTCTCTTTAACAATCTGCCTTACATGATGCTCTGTTGCATTCCGCTCTTCGCTTTTGTACTCAAGATTCTCTACGTCCGGCGCCGCGTTTTTTACATCGACCATCTAGTCTATGCGCTGCACATTCACACCTTTGCTTATGTCGGAATCATCCTGATTGTTTTTGCCACAATCGGCTTGAACCGGGTCGCGGCGAACATGGTCGGATGGGTAAGCGCCGTTCTCTGGACGACGTTTGCGCTCCAGATACTCTTCTCGATCCGCCGCGTTTATCGCCAGGGATGGTTCATCAGCCTGGTAAAATTCTGCCTTGGCGGTGTTGCTTATTTGGTCGTTCTTTCCATTGCGCTCTTCGCCACGTTTCTGGTCACGCTGGCATTGCCTTGAAGGATCGGGCAAATTGCGAAGGATGAAAAGCTGTCTCTCCGTCCTGGCTTTTTTGTCTGCCTCGATGGGACTTGCTACTGCCGGCGAACGTTACATCGCGTTCGAGCGCGATGACGCCGTTTGGATCGCAAACTTGAATGGAACCGCCGAGAAAAAAATTGCTGACGGGATTTTTCCCGCAATCTCGCCGGACAGCACCCGCGTCGCGTTTGTCACCGTCGAAAAATCCGGGGCGAGTTATGCGCGACGCATTGCAGTCGTAGAAATCGCCGGTGGCAAAGCGACCATCTTCAAAGATGTGCCAAGCGACAATTCTTACTATCTGGTCTGGTGACCAATATCTGCCAGATCAGTCTCGACGGCGCCGTCCTCGCGCAATGGAAAATCGAGAAGGTCATTCCCAACGGCGGCATGAGCGGCGACGGACGCATCGCGATCTCGCCCGACGGTAAACGTTTGCTTCTTTCCATCGACATGGGCGAGGAACATCACCGCAGGGATTGGGATGGACCGCCACCAGCATTGTGGATATTCGAAGTCGCGATGCAAAAAGCGGTGCGCATCACGCGGAAAACGCTCTTCGGCTGGGACGGTTGCTGGATCGACAACGACAATATTTTGTTTTTGAGTCAACCCACCGGCAAGAAATCGGCCTCGCTTTATCGGATGTCAATTAAAGGCAAAAATTTGAAACGTCTCATCAAAAATGCGCGCTACCCGACAGTGAGCGCGCCGTGAATGGCGAGCGCCGCTAGCCAATCGATCGCACGACGCCGCCGTCCGCGCGCACCGCCGCGCCGTTGATCGAGGAAGCGAGCGGACTGCAAACGAAGGCGACGACACTGGCGATCTCATCGGGCGCGATAAATCGCTGCAGGATCGAGGTCGGCCGCGCACTCTTGAAGAACTCTTTCTCGAATTCTTTCGCGCTGATTTTATTCTCGGCGGCAAGGTTGGAAACAAACTGGGTGACTCCTTCCGATGCCGTCGGACCCGGCAACACCGAATTCACGGTCACGTTTGTGCTCTGGCAGGTCTCAGCGAGTCCGCGCGCGATGGCGAGCTGTGCCGTTTTGGTTGTGCCGTAGTGGATCATCTCGGCGGGAATCTGCAGTGCTGATTCGCTCGAGATGAAAACGATCCGGCCCCAGTTTCGTTCCTTCATTGCCGGGAGATACGCGCGGCTCAATCGCACTCCCGACATCACGTTCACCGCGAAGAATTTGTCCCAATCCTCATCGGTGATTCTTTCAAAAGGCTTCGGCTCGAAAATGCCGACGTTGTTGACCAGGATATCCACGCGCGGCAATTGGCGCACGACCTCGCCGCAACCTTGCGCGCTGCCCAAGTCAGCGGCGATCCCACGAACGTTCGCATCGCGTGAGTCTTTCTTGATCTGCGCGACGGCCTCGCGAACTCGCTCCTCGGTTCGCCCGTTGATAACGACTTCCGCACTTTCGCGCGCTAATCGACTCGCGATCGCACAAATGCGATCTTATCTCCAAGTCGCAGATCCATAACGCGCCGCTAAGCCGTGAAAATCTTTTTTGCCCTATCGAGCGCCTGATCGATTTTTGAAGCGTCGGTGCCTACGCCTTGCGCATTCTCCGGACGGCCGCCGCCTTTGCCGCCAACGATCGGCGCTGTTTCCTGGATCAACTTGTTCGCCTGAAACTTCGAAGTCATTTCGTTTGGTACCGACGCGATAAGCGCCACTCGTCCATCAATCGCCCCGGCCAGAAAGATTGGCCCCTTAAATTTAGTCTTGAGCGCGTCGGCGACCGCGCCGAGCAACTTCCCGTCCGCGTTTGGGACTTCCGTAACGCAGAAATCTTTCCCCGCGCATGAAGCGGCGAGCTCCTTCGCGATCTCGGCAGCGCGGCTCTTTATCCGGGCGTCGCTTGCCTTGGCATTCTTCTTCTCCCATTCCCGAACATCGACATCTACTTTTTCCAAATGCGCGGCGCGCACGTCGATCTGTTTTAGCATCTCCGCCGTTTCGTCTTCGTTTGAAAAAGCCGGCAACGTCGCGATGTCGGATTTCTTCCGCGCGAGCGCATCAAATCTTTCCTGTTGCTTTGTCGCTTCCTGCTGCGCCCAATCGCGCGCGGCATCGCCCGCAACCGCTTCGATTCGGCGAATGCCCGCGGCGATCGCTTCTTCTTTCACAATGCGAAACGATCCGATTTCACTTGTCGATCTTACGTGCGTGCCGCCACAGAGTTCCATCGAGTAACCATCGAGCGCCTTCGATTCGCCGCCGATCTGAACGACACGTACAGTGTCCCCATACTTCTCGCCGAAGAATTGTTGAATGCCCTTGCGCTTTCTCGCTTCGGCGTACGGAATTTCCGTCCAGGAAACCGGCGCATTTTCAGCGATCTTCTCGTTGACCAATTTTTCGACGTCGCGTTTTTGTTGCGGCGTCAGCGCTGCACAGATGAAATCGAACGTCAGTTTGTCCGGCCCGACGTAACTTCCCTTCTGCGCAGCATCTCGCGAAACAATTTCGTGCAGTGCCCAATGTAACAAATGCGTCACCGTGTGATGCCGCTGGATGGCGCTCCGCCGGTCCACGTCCACCGAAATGCGGACGGCTTCGCCAGGTTCCGGTGCACGTCCTTCTTTTAT
>QHRC01000018.1:1157-11705 GCA_003219995.1 Verrucomicrobiota bacterium | reverse complement strand
CTGCCGCGAGCGAACAAGTGGCAGCGCTACAAACTGCGGCCCCGATTGCTGTGACGCACGCGCCGATCGAGTGGCGGCGGAAATGTGGCCCGCGCAAAGCGCGCACAAGAGCAAGATCGACAATGTTGCGCGCGTGAATGAAGGCAACCTGGAGTGAATCATCGGGCGGGAGAATAGCACGAGCCACCTTTCGTCCAAGATTTCATTAAGGAATTTTGCAACTCGGATACGCCAATTTTTTTGCTTTGGAAGCCGGTGGGAATTGCGCCCGGGCAACTGAAGGGGTAAAAGAAGAGCTAGTTATGAAATCACGTCTCAGTTCCACGGTTGTTTTTTTGATTTGCGCGCTGTTTGCTTTCGCCGCCTCAGTCCGGGCGCAGGACATTGTGATTGGAGAATTCGCTTCCCTCACCGGCAGTGAAGCGACTTTTGGAATCAACTCGAGTAACGGCGTCGAGTTAGCGAAGGAAGAAATCAACAACGCAGGCGGCATGCTGGGCGGACGGAAAATCAAGATCGTGATCGAAGATGATCAATCGAAACCAGGCCAACCTTCCGCCGCTGTGAAAAAACTGATCGCGAGCGACCGGGCAATTGCGATCGTGGGCGAAATCGCCAGCTCACGCTCGCTGGAGGCGGCGCCCATTTGTCAGCAAGCGAAAATTCCAATGGTTTCGCCCGGCTCGACCAATCCGAGCGTGACTGAAAAGGGCGATTACATTTTTCGGGTCTGCTTCATCGATCCGTTCCAAGGCACGGTGATGGCAAAGTTTGCACTCGACAATCTGCACGCGAAGAAGATCGCAATTTTGCAGGATGTGAAGAGCGATTACTCGAAGGGTCTCGCCCAGTTCTTCAAAGAATACTTCACAGCTCATGGGGGGCAAATTGTGGGCGACCGGTCTTACACTGGGGGCGGCATCGACAAGGATTTCCGTGCGCAACTCACCTCCCTGAAGGTGGCGCAACCCGAGGCGATTTTCGTGCCCGGGTACTACACGGAGGCAGGTTTGATCGCGAAACAGGCACGCTCGTTAGGCATCAAGGTTCCGCTGCTCGGCGGCGACGGCTGGGATTCGCCAAAACTGACTGAGATCGGCGGGAGCGCGTTGGATGGATGCTATTTCTCAACGCACTTCTCCGTGCAGGACCAGAACCCGAAGGTGCAGGACTTTGTAAAAAAATATCAGGCGAAATTTCACGCCTTGCCCGATGGAATGGCACCGCTTGGTTACGATGCAATGATGATTCTCGGGCAAGCGATTAACACTGCTGGATCGACTGACGGCACGAAGGTTCGTGACGCTCTTGCGAGCGTGAAAAATTATCCCGGAGTGACAGGCAATATCACAATCAACGAAAAGCGAAACGCAACAAAGTCGGCCGTTGTTCTCCAAGTCCAAAATAACCAGACGAAATTCGTCGCGACGGTTCCGCCGTGATTTCTCCGTTGTCATTTCGAGCGAAGTCGAGAAATCTCTTACTGTTCCTTTGCTGAAACTGTCGCCGCGGCGACTGCGGAATGGACGATAAGAGATTCCTCAACTACGCTTCGCTCCGCTCGGAATGACATCTACTGAGTTTTTCCAGCAGCTCATTAATGGCCTGTCGTTAGGCGCTTTTTACGCGCTGATCGCGCTTGGCTACACCATGGTTTATGGGGTGTTGCGCTTCATCAATTTCGCGCACGGCGACGTCTTCATGATCGGCGCCTTTTGCGGTTACTACCTGACCCCGCGGCTGCTGCCACATTTCACGGGTTGGATGACACCGCTCGGACCCGTCGCTGTTTTGATTCTGACGATGCTGATCTGTGCGCTACTCGGCATTACTATTGAGAAGCTCGCCTATCGTCCCTTGCGTCAACGGCCAAAGCTCACCGTTCTCATCACCGCCATCGGGGTCTCCCTGTTTTTGGAATACGGCGGCCAGTTTG
This sequence comes from Verrucomicrobiota bacterium, assembly GCA_003219995.1. GTDB lineage: Bacteria > Verrucomicrobiota > Verrucomicrobiia > Chthoniobacterales > UBA10450 > UBA10450. Next base: position 9,769 of record QHRC01000018.1, on the reverse strand, counting down.
TCTTCGGGGCGGATCCAAAATCTTTTCCTGAATTGATGCCGGACCGCGCGGTGCCGGGAACAGGCGCGCTGACAATTACAACCACGCAACTTGCCGCATTTATCGTCACGATTTGTTTGCTCATCGCGCTCACTTTCATTGTAAAACGAACGAGACTCGGAATGGCGATGCGCGCCGTCTCGAACAATGCCGCGGCCGCGGCATTAATGGGTGTCAACATCGACACGATCGTTTCATTTACCTTCGGACTCGGCAGCGCGCTGGCCGGAGCGGCCGGAATTCTTTATTCGCTGAGCTATCCCTCGATCGATCCGTTGATGGGCCTGCTCCCAGGAATCAAGGCGTTTGTCGCGGCCGTTTTGGGCGGCATCGGAAACATTCCCGGCGCGGCCGTCGGCGGCATCATTCTCGGTGTGATCGAAACATTTGTCGGTGGCTCGGCGTTTTCCACATACCGCGACGCGATCGCCTTCTCGCTGCTCATTGTCATTTTACTTTTTCGCCCGGCTGGAATTTTCGGGCGCTCGCAGGCTGAAAAAGTTTAGATCGACATCTACGCGCAATGAAATATCGGCACATCAAAAAGTGGGTGCTGCTCGGCGCCGTCATATTAAGCGCAATCGGCTCGCATTTTTCCGGCGGGATGAATTCCTATTATCTGCAAATCATCATCTTTATCGGGATCAACGTCACGCTCGCGGTCAGTCTCAATTTGATCAACGGTTATACGGGGCAATTTTCGCTGGGGCACGCCGGTTTTATGGCTATCGGCGCCTACGTGTCGGCATATCTTTCCACCGAACACAGCGCTGCTCTTTTCAAAGCTCTCGGGACAAATTTCTTTAGCATCACCCTGCTCTTTATCGCCGTGTTGATTGCCGGAGGAATCGCGGCTTCAATTGCCGGCCTCATCGTCGGTGTGCCGTCGCTGCGATTGAAGGGCGATTATCTGGCCATTGTTACGCTCGGTTTCGGCGAGATCATTCGGGTCCTGATTCAAAACACCGACGCGGTGGGCGGTCCGCGCGGTTACAGCGGGATCGCCGGGTACACGACACTTTTTTGGACCTACTCGGTCGCGGCTCTAACGATATACATTGTGGTAAGTTTGATCGATTCCACTTACGGCCGCGGTTTTCTCACCGTGCGCGACGACGAAGTCGCAGCCGAAGCGGTCGGAATCAACACCACGCGCTACAAAGTGACCGCGTTTGTTCTCGGCGCCTTTTTTGCCGGAGTAGCGGGCGGTCTTTATGCGCACAGTACAACTTACATCAATCCGAGCGGATTCGATTTTCAACGTTCCATCGAAATCGTGATCATGGTCATCCTCGGTGGCATGGGCAGCACCGCCGGCGTCGCCTTTGCCGCGATTCTGCTCACGTTGCTGCTGGAATATTTGCGGTTCGTGGCCGGCTATGAATGGTTGCCGGACCTCGTGCGCCGCATCGCGGCAAACCGCGTGATCATCTACTCGCTTGTTCTGATCGCGCTGATGCTGCTGCGCCCGCAAGGTCTTTTCGGCCGATTACCGCGGCGAGGAATTCCCATCGGCAGCGCGAGTAAACGCGCAAAATTGCCAGCTAATGCCTAGATCGACATGAACGCGCCACTTCTCGATCTCAAACAATGCACGATTTGCTTTGGTGGACTGACCGCCGTTTCGGCATTCGATCTGCAAATCGGCAGGAGCGATCTGATCGGGCTGATTGGCCCGAACGGCGCCGGTAAAACGACTGTGTTCAACGTTGTCACGGGCGTTTATCGGCCGACCGGCGGCACAATCAGTTTTGAGAACGCGCCAATCGCAGGTCTCAAACCCAGCGCGATTGCCCGACGCGGCATCGCGCGCACCTTCCAAAATATTCGCTTGTTTGCCACGCTTTCGGTCTTCGACAACGTGCGCGCCGGATTCAATCTCCGTTTGCGACACGGCCTGGCGCATGCGCTCTGGCGCATGCGCGCATTTTACCGTGAGGAAAACGAGGTCGCTCGGCAGGTCGACGGGTTGCTCGATATTTTCGATCTCGGAAAATTTCGCGACTCACTTTGCAGCAGCCTTTCCTACGGCGACCAGCGCCGTCTCGAGATTGTGCGAGCGCTGGCGACACGGCCGAAACTTTTGCTGCTCGACGAGCCAGCTGCCGGGATGAACCCGCGCGAAAAGGAAAAACTGATGGAGTTGATCCGGTTCGTGAAAGAAAAATTCCAGATCGCGGTCTTGCTCGTCGAGCACGATATGAAAGTAGTCATGGGAATTTGTCAGCGCATCGCCGTGCTCGATTACGGCATCAAGATCGCCGAAGGAACACCGGCGGAAGTACGGGCAAATTCTAAAGTAATCGAAGCGTATCTCGGCGAAGAAGCAAAAAAAACGTAAGATCGACATGCTCGAAATAAAAGATCTCGCGGTGAACTACGGATCGATCACCGCGTTGCACGATGTATCGCTCAAGGTCGACAAAGGCGACATCGTGACGTTGATCGGCGCAAATGGCGCGGGAAAGTCGACCACTCTGCGCACGGTTTCCGGATTGCTGAGAGCACAGCACGGCAGCATTCGCTACGAAGGCGAAGAGATTGGCAATCAGCCACCGCATCGCATCGTCGAGCGTGGAATTTCGCAGGTGCCGGAAGGCCGTATGATCTTCGCTAACCTGACCGTGCGCGAAAATTTGCTGATGGGCGCCTACCTCCGCAAAGATCGACATAAAATCGGCGCCGAGTTCGATTTTGTTTTTGAAATCTTCCCGCGATTAAAAGAGCGAGCAAAACAAGTCGCGGGCACGTTGTCGGGCGGAGAACAGCAGATGCTCGCGATCAGCCGCGCGCTCATGAGCAAGCCGCGTTGCCTGATGCTGGACGAGCCTTCGCTCGGGATCGCGCCGATTCTGGTGAAAACGATTTTTCAGAAAATCGTCGAGATCAATCGTTCGTTAGGAATCACGATTTTGCTAGTCGAACAAAACGCCAACCTGGCCCTGGACGTTTCCCATTACGGCTACGTCCTCGAAACCGGTCGCATTATTTTGCACGATCGCTCGAGCGTCCTGCGCACAAACGAAAAAGTGAAGAGCGCCTATCTAGGAGGCGGCTGAAATCCAGTTGCTCTGGCCAAATCCGTGTGATGGGCTGGTCGAGCCAAAACCGAGAATTGCTTCGGTGCGTTTGCGCAATCTCTCACTGCCGGCGCGATCGGTGAATGCGCGTCGCGCCGCGTCGATCTCATCGAGAGACACATTCATGGCGCGAATAATTTCCCATTCCTCCGTGCTTAATAATTCGCGATCTGCGCCCGTCACCGTTCGTCTTTGCAATCGCGAAATGATTTCGGTCAAGGCGTTGCCATTCGCCGCGCGAAATAAATCGATTAGCCGTTGAAAGCTGAGATGAAATGGAATCGTCACAAGATCGACATCTACACTTTCGGAGACGCTGTCGGGCGGCATTGTTACCGCATCGGAGGTGGCGACAGAATTCCAAACATCTTCCGGCTGGTAATATCCGATCTCGACGCAATACACGGCGCGCGGCTCTGAAACCGCCAGGCAGCAACTGCCGGCCATCGGCTCCGCCGCCGCGCTTGTTTCCTGCGCGCCACCATTTTTATGAACACGCAAGTGAACTTGTCGATCTACCGGCAATGCGCCGCCAAAGATCGACGGCCAATCGATGTTCCAATAAGTGAAAATTGTGTGTGGATCGCGAGCGATGGCGAAGAGAATTGGCTCGCCATAGACCCGCGGCAGTTCGACGTCCTCAAGGTCGAATCTTTGTTTGCCTCGGGTAACACGGGCAACCGGGCCTTCGGAAATACGAAAGCCGGAAGCGCTCTCGGATTTGGATGCCGCAAGGTTGGTCTTGTTCTCAGGCATGGCGAAATCGCGTCTGAAGGCGACAGGAACCGAAGAGACGCAAGCGAAATATTACATGTTTCTCTCAAATTGCATCACTGGACGCGAGCAGCCAAAGTTCCATCGTGCGCAATGGTCGGCGAAGGGTTAAGCCTTATATCATCGTTAATCGGCGTGCGGGATCGGTCGCCGATCTAGACGGGCTGCTTTCGCAATTGCAGCGGCTCGAGCCCGCCGCTCTCCGCGTGACCCGCCGGCGTGGCGATGCCGAAAAATTCGCACGCGAAGCGGTTCGAAAAAGGTGCGACTACGTTGTGGCGGCCGGCGGCGATGGAACATTGAATGAAGTGATCAATGGAATTGCACAGCATTCGCGAGAGGTCCTCCTTGGACTCGTGCCGCTCGGCACCGGCAATGATTTCGCGCGTTCGCTCGAATTGCCACTGAACGTTGAGGAGAACATCGCCATCTTGCTTTCGCAAAAATCAATGGCGCTTGATCTCGTCCGCATCCGGAGTGATCAGACCCGTTATTTCGTGAACGTCTCGGCCGGCGGTTTCAGCTGCCACGTCGCAGAGAAATTAACGGCGAAGATCAAACGCGCCTGGGGGCCGCTCGCCTACCTGCGCAGCGCGGCCGCCGCTCTGCCACAACTACACGCTTATGAGACGGTAGTCGTTTTCGATGATGGAGAACGATTAAAGATTGATCTTTACAATGTGGTGATCGGAAACGGCCGTTTCGTTGCAGGCGGATTGCCGATTGCGCCAAAAGCGGATCCGGCTGACGGCCTGCTCGACGTCATTTTGATTCCAAAGCGTCCCGGACCCGAAATGGCTCTGCTCGCTGCGGAAATTGTTTTGGGCAAGCATGTCTCGAACAGTGCGGTCATTTTTCGGCGCGCCAAGAAGATCGCGGTGCGATCGCGCCCTGGAATGTGGTTCAATGTCGATGGAGAATCGGTCGGCAGGGCACCGGCGGTTTTTCAAATTATTCCGGGCGCACTGAACTTCGTTATGAACAAGTAATGAAAAATAAAATCATCGACATTCAAAAGCTTGCTGAACGCGGAAAAGAGCTTCGCGCCGCGGGCAAAAAATTGGTCGCGACCAACGGATGTTTTGATCTGCTGCATCTGGGACATGTGCGTTACCTGCAAGCGGCGCGCGCGCTCGGCGATGCCTTGGTCGTCGGCTTAAACGGCGATCGATCGGTCCGCGAGTTAAAAGGGCCCGGACGTCCGATCAACGACGAAAAGACACGCGCGGAAATGGTTGCCGCGCTCGAGTGTGTCGACTTGGTAACGATTTTTGCCGAAATGCGCGCAACTCAATTTCTCGCAGCAGCCGTGCCGGGCATTTATGCAAAGGGCGGTGATTACAGTTCAGAGACACTGAATGCCGAGGAGCGGGCGATTTTGCAAAAGCTCGCCGCCGAGATCCGCATCATTCCATTCGAAAAAGGTTATTCTACGTCGGGCTTGCTCGAGCGGCTGCGTGGCCTCGCAAAATGAAACGCTTGGCCTTAGGAATACTCGGCTCGGGCAAAGGATCGAATTGCCGGGCGATTCTGGAAAGTATACAGTCGGCCGAATTGGCGGCGGAAGTGCGCGTCGTGATTTCAGATGTCTTGGAGGCGCCAATTCTTGAGATCGCGCGCGAATTCTCGGTCGCGAACGCTTATCTGCCGCCTGGAGAATTTCGAACCCGACTCGCGCCAAAATCGGAGATGGAGCTGGTACGAATGTTGCGTGACGCCGGTGTTGAGTTAGTGATTCTGGCTGGCTTTATGCGCGTGCTGAAAGCGCCGATGCTCGAAGCATTCCCACGCCGAATCCTCAATATTCATCCTTCGCTCCTGCCAAAATACCCCGGACTCGAAGCGTGGAAGCAAGCCCTCGCCGCCGGCGAGAAGATAACCGGATGCACCGTCCACTGTGTCGATGAAAGAATCGATCACGGCGACATCATCGCGCAGCGCGAAGTTCCGATTTTACCTGGTGACACACCGGAAACTTTGCACGCTCGGATTCAAATTGCGGAGCACGCGCTCTATCCGGCAGCGATCGCCGAATTGTGCCGAAAGGAAAAGGCGCCTTAGATACGTTCAGCTTTTTGATCGCGCGCGAGCAACTCCTGCATCGCCTGCGTCGCCGCTTTGCCTTCGTAAAGCAATGCGTAAACCTGATCGATGATCGGCGTCTCGATCTTCAGCTTGCGCGCGCATTCGTAGGCGCTCTTCGTCGTCGGAATTCCTTCGGCCACCATCTGCATCGAGGAAGTAATTTGCTGCGGCGACTGGCCGCTGCCGAGTTGCTCGCCGACGCGCCAATTGAGGCTGCGCCTGCTAAAACAGGTCAAGATCAGATCGCCGACGCCGCTCAGTCCATAAAAGCTGGGCAATTTTCCGCCCATGGCCATGCCAAGCCTGATCATTTCGGCAAGCGATCGCGTGACCAGCGCCGCTTTCGAATTATCGCCCAAACGAAGACCATCGCTCGCTCCGGCTGCAATGGCGAACACGTTTTTTAACGCACCGCCCAGCTCGATGCCCGTTAAGTCCTCCCCTGTATAAATCCGGAAGCGCGGGCTCCCAAGATAACGCTGAAGTTCCAGGGCCGATTCGGTTTTGCTGCACGCCAGAACCGTCGCCGTAGGCAGATCGTGGGAAACCTCCGCCGCCAGATTCGGGCCAGAAAGCACGGCTGTTACGTGCGCAGGGAAAATTTCGTGAAGGATCTCGCTCATTCTCATGCCCGTGCCGTGCTCAATCCCTTTTGTGCAACTGAGAACCGCAGCTTTATCGTTCGCGACTACTTCACGCAGCCGGGTGGCGATTGTGCGCAAGGCGGTCGACGGAGTGACAAAAACGATGAGATCGGCAACGGCGCAATCTTTCAGGCTACTTGTTAGGCGAATAGTGTCCGGAAGCTGGACTCCGGGAAGGTAATCTTTATTTTCACGGGTTTCTCGAATGCGGTCGACCCGTGCCGGACTATTTCCCCAGAGCAAAACGTCGTGTCCTTTCTTCGCCCAAAGCACGGACAAGGCCGTGCCCCATCCGCCCGCACCGACAATCGCCGTTGTTCCCAATTTCACTTTCGCTCGAAACGTGGTTCTGTTCCGTGAAGAAGACGAGAAACATTTGAGCGATGGCGCACAATCACAACCACCGCCAGGCAAATGGAAAAATAAAGAAGAACGGGCTGGCTTAATTGTTCGGCATATAGCAGCGCACCGACTGTCACAGGCAGCGCTATTGCAGCTGCGATCGATGCAACCGACACATATCGGCTTGTTAGAAACGTCGTGATCCAAACAATAGCGAAGACCAGCGCCGCGAAAGGGAGCAGGGCAAAAACTACACCAACAGAAGTCGCGACCCCTTTGCCTCCTTTGAAACTCAGCCACACTGGATAACTGTGTCCGATCACAGAGGCAACTCCGGCGAGGATCGCGCAAAGTTCGCGGCTCGCGATAGGGTGATACCTATCGAAGATCAAGATCGACATCTCCACTGCGGCCACGCCCTTTAAAAAGTCAAACAGGAATACGGGATAGCCGTAACGCTTGCCTAGGATGCGAAGCACATTAGTCGCGCCGATATTGCCACTACCAACTTTGCGGATGTCGATGCCCGCGATGCAACCGGCGAGGTATCCCGCCGGCACAGAGCCGATCAAATAAGCCACCAGAACGGCGAACGCGATCGTAAACATTAAACCTCCCTAGTATTTCTTCGCCTTGGTGGATTGTCGATCTTGTAAAATTTGTCTATGTAAGTTGTTCTTTGACAACCATATAGATATAATTGCCACATCGGCCGGAGTCACTCCGCTAACCCGCGCTGCCTGACCGAGAGAAGCGGGCCGGATCACACAAAGTTTCTGCCGCGTTTCTGCTCTCAGCCCCGCGATCTTCCCGAAATCAAATCCGTCTGGAATCCTTTGAAATTCATTTCGCGCAATATCCCGATTTTCATCGGCTTGTCTGGCAGCATATCCTTCGTATTTAAACTCGGTCTCCACCAACTCCCAAATTTCCGCCGAGGCCAACGAGACCAGTTCAATTGGCAGGTCCCCGACGCGAAAATCGGGCCGTTTTAAAAGCCGCGAAATCGGCAGGCCGTTGATTTTGGTTTGCGTCGCAAGCAGGCGGACCTCCTCTAAAAGCAGTCCAACGAGTTTGATCGACAAGGCCCGCCTCAAACGCTCGTTGGGTGAGCCGTTGATCCGCGTTATCCTGTCGAAGCTGCAACCGATCCTCAGCGCGACTGGTGAACATCCGATAGGGCTCTTCGGTACCTTTTGTTATCAGGTCGTCGATTAACACACCGATGTATGCCTGGTTTCGCTCCAAAACGAACGGCGGCCGGTTTTGAATTTTCAAACCCGCATTCGCGCCGGCAATTAGTCCTTGTGCCGCAGCCTCCTCGTAGCCAGAGGTCCCATTCACTTGTCCGGCGAAATAAAGTCCTCGAATGAGCTTTGTTTCCAGCGTATGAAATAGCTGCGTCGGTGGAAAAAAATCATATTCGACGGCATATCCAGGGCGCATAATTTCGGCTTTCTCTAAACCGGGTATGGAGTGCAGAAATTCGAGCTGCACGTCATAGGGCAAACTGGTCGAAATCCCGTTGACATAATATTCCTCTGTATGACGACCCTCGGGTTCTAAAAAGAGCTGATGCGCATCCCGATCGGCAAATTTGACCACTTTGTCCTCAATAGACGGGCAGTACCGTGGGCCGGTGCCTTCA